>JAFSGZ010000006.1 GCA_017440545.1 Oscillospiraceae bacterium | reverse complement strand
GTTCTGCCTTATCCGTGCAGGCTCGCTTTATGAAAAGGAACAGCAAAGACTTGAAAAAATAAGACAATTGACGAACTATAAAAACTGATATATAATGTAAAAAGATGAAAAAAGGAGGGGAGAATATGAAAATAAGCTTAAAGCTTAAAAGTGCCGCACTTGTGCTCTCTTGTTATATAATGTGGGGCGTTCTCCCTGTGTTTTGGAAGCTCTATGGCGATTTTAATTCTCTTTACATATTGGCGCTTAGAATAATTTTTTCAAGTGTTGTTTCCTTTGCTGCGGTTATTGGATTTGGAAAGCTTAATGAAATAAAAGAGGTAATGCGGGATAAAAAACAACTTGTTTCTCTCTCGCTTGCAGGAATATTCATCGGCATAAATTGGGGGAGCTACATATATGCCGTTAATTCTTCACATATATTAGATGCAAGCCTTGCTTATTTTTTAAATCCGCTAATTGCATTCGCTTTAGGAATAATCTTTTTTAAAGAAAAGCTTTCTAAGATTAAAATTTTATCGGTTGTTATCGCCGCAATCGGCATTGTAGTGCCGTTTGTAATGTATAAAACGGTGCCTGTGTTTGCTTTTGTGATAGGCGGCAGCTTTGCTGTGTATAGTGCTATAAAAAAGAATGTAAAGGTTTCTGCCGTTACATCTATTTTTATAGAAACGGCAGTGCTTTTGCCGCTTGCCATAGCTATGTCGATAGCTTTTGAATTAAATGGCATTAATATTAAAAGTTCGCTTAGCGAAATGGAACTCATATTACCGCTTGTTTCAGGAATAGTAACCTCACTGCCGCTGCTTTTGTTCTCGAAGGGGATTAAAAATATATCAATGAGCCTATGCGGCGTACTTATGTACATAAATCCAACACTTCAAATGCTTATCGGAATATTTGCATATAATGAAAAGCTTGACACAGCAAAGATTATAATGTTTGCTTGCGTATGGAGCGCGCTTGTAATCTTTTTAATAGCAGAAAATAAAAAAGCACCCGAGTAAGAATAACTTACTCGGGTGTTTTTAGTAGCAGTCGTACAAATTATCAAGTGTATCGCGAAGCTTGTCTAAAAAGGCTTCTTCGCCGAGAGTGTTTAGCTTAAAGAATACCGCCTGACTTCCGCCTGAGGTTATGGCAGAAAGATGAATGACGCCTTCTCCCACCTGAAAGAGTGTTACCGAAAGACTTACTCTGTTATTGCCCATGTAGCTGTAACGCTCAAAAACACGAACACTGCAACGAGCATCTCCGCTTATAAAGTCACTTGATTCTTCAAGTGTTGCCGAAACGCTTCCGTTTTGTATCCCGTCTTGTATTTTATAAAGAATTTCTCTGAAATCACCTTGTAGCTCACGCTCTAATTTTGCCATAACTTACTCCTCATTTTTATATTTCAACTATGTGTTCTAACCACTACATATTTTAAGATGATGTTTTATAGTTATAGTAGCAACTTTATATCCGCTCGATATATCTGATTTATCATTTGTTTATACTTGAATATTACTTATAAATTCAAATGTTATAACCATAATAACAAAAAGTATTAGAGGAATAAACTGAATTGTGAAACTTAAAATTCGCCTTCCTATTTTGCGAAAAATAATCGAGAGCACTATGCTTAACACAGAAACAAAAGGCAAAGTTACGCCAATTGTAGTTATAAGTTCGATAATATTCTGGATGGTTTCGGAATACCTAAACATACTATCAGTGGCAAAAAGAGAAAATACACCATATAGTGATATCGGCAAATAAAGAATTGAAAGAACGATATTAAATATAAATCCTATCTTATCAAGTTTATTGTAGCTCTCTTTTTTAGGTATAACAGTTCCTATAACAATAGTAATAACAATAATAATACAAAGAAAAATACCTATAAGCATATTATGTCACCTGTAAATTCTTATTTATAGGTTAGATTATAGCATAAATTATAATTATAATCAACGCTTTGCGAAACAAATCACCTTTTCTTTTATCTGGAAACGACAATTTAAGTGAAGAGAGAAGAGTGAAAAGAGAAAAGTTAAGAAAACAAAAAAACGACAACTTTCTTATCGAAAATTGTCGTTTCTTTTTGGCGGAGACAGAGGGATTCGAACCCTCGCACCGGTTACCCAGCCTACGCCCTTAGCAGGGGCGCCTCTTGAGCCAACTTGAGTATGTCTCCATTTGGCTTAAGTCCTCTTAAAAATATAGTGGCGGAGAGGGTGGGATTCGAACCCACGGTTCCTTGCGGAATCACTGGTTTTCAAGACCAGCTCCTTAAACCACTCGGACACCTCTCCGTGCAACGTATAATATATTATCACAAAAAAGGTGCCCGTGTCAAGTGTTTCTAAAAGTTTTTTAAATATTTTATTTACTTGTAAGCTTTCTTACAAGCTCTGAGTCAGGAGTGACTGCGGCCGTCTTGTAAAAATCATAAATTACCATACCCGGTTTTGCGCCCGACGGCTTTTTTACGTTCTTTATGGTGGTGTAATCAACTAAAACCTTGCCTGATTCTCTTGCCTTACTATTATAAGCAGCAATTATAGCCGCCTCTTCTATTGTTGAGTTTGGAATGTCCTTTCCCTCAGACACTATAACTGTATGTGAGCCGGGGATTTTTTGGGTGTGAAGCCATAGGTCACCCTTTGATGAGTCCTTTAAGGTTAACTTATCATTTTGAATGTTATTTCTTCCTGAAAGGATTAAAAAGCCGTCGCTTGATACATATTTAAGATAGGGAAGCGAAGCCTTAACAGCCTTTTTATTAGAACTTTTCTTTATATACTTTTCAGCATATAATTCCTCTCTAATTGCTGCAAGTTCGTTTTCGCTTGATGCACGCGACAGTGCGTCGAACACCGACTCAATATATAAAAGCTCTTTCTTTCCGTTTTCTATAAGCTGTGTAAGTGTTTTTTCGGCAGTATCCGCCTTTCTGTATTCGTTATAATACTTTTGGGCATTTTCGGCAGGGGTAAGCTTTGTATCTAAAGTAATGGTAACCTCACCTGCATTCTCATCATAAAAGTTTACAAGGCGTACAGATGGCATACCCTTTTGAATTGAGCTTAAATTAGCATATATAATGTCGCCATACTCGCGGAGCTTTTCCTTGTCCTTACATTTTTCAAGGTCGTTTTGCTGGTTTATGAGCTTTCGTTCAATTCTGTCAATGGCGTTTGATACAACTTTGAAAAGGTCACCGCTTTTTTGCTTCATGCGTGCGAGCCTGTCCTTTTCGCTGTAAAAAACATCTAAAAGCTTGCTAAAGCTTTCATACTGCCTTGTTACAACCTCTCCCGAATATTGTAAAATCGGCATAAATGAAAAATCCTTGGGAGATAAATTTTTTGAAAGTACCATAGTGGGAGTACATTTTCCCTCATAAACTGCCTTTTTCATTTCCGAAATGTAAAAGTAAAGCTTGTCATACTGCGATTCGGTCATCTCAAAACAAAAAGCATCTACACCCTTTGTTGCAAAGTAAACCATTTCTCTGCAAATGATAGGGGATAGTCCGAAATAGAGCGATAAAAGTGCTTTTTCAAGCGGCATTTCACCCTTTTCTTTTATGTCATTTAAAACCTCGTCTTTTGAAAGCTCGAATAAATTCTTTTTGTCTTGAAGCGGCGGCAGGGTGTATTTAACGGCAGGTAAAACGTACCTGACACTTGAAACATCGGCGCCTATTCTCTTAATTGCATCAATGATTTTTTCGTTTTGGTCGATTAAAATAATATTGCTGTTGTGCCCTGTAATTTCAACACAAAGTGTTAAAATAACCTTGTCTGAAAGCTCGTTTAAAACCTCGAAATCTAAAAACAGAACGCGGTCCAAAGAAAGCTGACGTACATTAACAAGCCTGCCGCTTGAAAGCTTTTTTCTGAGCAGCATACAGAACATTGGCGGCACTGCGGGATTTTCGGGCACATTGTCTGTGAAATGAACCCTTGCACCCGATGAGCCTGCCGAGATAAGCAGCTTTTTAGAACCCTCTTTTGTTCTGAAGGAAATTACTAAACAGTCCTTTGACGGCTGATGTATCTTTTCAATACGAGAGTCTAAAAGGTCTCTTAAAATGTCATTTTTTATTATATTAAGTGTTGCACCGTCAAGAGCCATTTATATCTTCCTTTCGTTTGATTTTAATATAATTTATCATTTCAATATAGTATAACACAAAAAATAATTTTGAACAATGCTTTTAGGTATATTAGCCCTTATTTTATTTGACATTAGTCTTTAAAAATACTATAATATAAACTGATAGAATATTGAGTATTGGTAGGTGAAATTATGCATAAAGCGCTTTACAGAAAATATCGTCCGCAAGTTTTCGAGGATGTAATCGGACAGGATTATATAGTAACCGTTCTTAAAAATCAAATAGAATCGGGCAGAGTAGGTCATGCCTATCTTTTTACCGGTACAAGAGGTACAGGTAAAACCACCTGCGCTAAAATCTTTTCTAAGGCTGTAAACTGCGAGCATAATCAAAACGGCAACCCTTGTTTAAGCTGTGATGTTTGTAAGGGAGTTCAAAACGGCTCAATACTTGATATTGTTGAAATTGACGCCGCAAGTAACACAGGCGTTGATAATATAAGGGATATAATTGAGGAATCAGCATTTCTGCCCGCTGTGTGTAAATACCGCGTTTATATTATAGACGAGGTTCATATGCTCAGCACAAATGCATTTAACGCTCTTTTAAAAATAATGGAAGAGCCCCCTGCACACGTTATCTTTATTCTTGCAACAACCGAGGTGCATCAGGTTCCTGTAACTATAATTTCCCGCTGTCAACGTTTTGATTTTTCAAGAATTGACGACGAGCTTATAGTAAATCAGCTTTTGAAGGTTGCAAATTTAGAGGGTATAAACCTTTCAAATGATGCCGCCGAAATGATAGCAGCACTTGCTGACGGTGGACTTCGTGATGCACTCTCACTTTTTGATCAGTGCGCTTCATTTGATAATAATGTTGATAGAAATGTAGTTTCAAAGGTTTCAGGTCAGGCGGAGGGCAGTTTTATAAATGCCCTTGCAGATACTATTGTAAACAAAAATGCCGCTGAGGCGCTAAAGCTTATAAAAAAGGCACACAGCACCTCGCTTTCTCAAAGCTTTATAGCTGCTGAGCTTATTACACTTATGCGAAATGCAATGGTTTGTAAAGCAGCAGGTAAAGGAGATAAATCACTTTATAAAATCGGAACTGACCTTGAAAGAGTGAGTTTTTATGCCGAAAAATTAAGTCTCGGTGAAATTATAAACTGTATAGATGTTTTGTCAGAGGCTTTGAATTCACTTTCTAAATCCTCTTTTCCTGATATCGTTTTTGAAAAGTGTATGATAAAGCTTTGCACCCCTTCTTTGAGTAGTGACGATGGCGCAATCTTGTCACGCATTGAAGCACTTGAAAAAAGGCTTATTTCAGTGCCCTCAAGCTTTTCGCCTTTCTCTGACATAAGCAAAGCAGAGCCAAAGGTAGAAGCGTTAAAAATAGAAATACCTCCTCAAAAAATAGAAGAGACTAAAAAGGAAATCCCTCAAATAAAGGAGTCAAATGCTCAGAACGGCGAGTTTGCCCTTTGGAATAGAGCACTTGAAATTTTATCGACCACCAATGCGCCGCTTTTTGGGGCACTAAGAGCTTCAAAAGCTTACCTTGAAAATGATGTTGTTTACATTGATACAAACGATTTCACATTCGCTCTCTTAAAGGGTAGCGAAAACAATAGGGACACCTTAAAGAAAGCAGTTGCAGAGGCTTCGGGTAAGCCTTATAGAATTGCACAGTATAAGGGAAATAAATCTCCCCAAAAGCCAAAAAGTGATGCTATGGCAGAAATCTTAAAAAGAGCCGAGCGAAACGGCGTCGACGTAAATATGTAAAGGACGGAAAAGTGTATGAACGCTCTCGGCTTAATATTTGATATGTATAAAAATGTAGTTGTTTTCGACACCGAAACTTCGGGACTCGATTTTAAAAACGACACAATAATAGAGCTCGCCGCCGTTAGAATTAAAAGAAAAGATGACGGAAGCATCTATTATGATAAACAAATTGATAAATTTATAAAGCTTCCCAATAATAAAACACTATCCCCCTTTATAGTCGAGCTTACAGGTATAACAGATAAGATGCTAAACGATGAGGGAATAGATTATAAAGAGGCGGCAGAAATTTTTTATAGCCTAATTTGCGATGGCGACACACTTTTAGTTGCTCATAACGCCCAATTTGATTTGATGTTCACAAGAACACTTTTAAAGGGCTATAAAATTAAGCATAAGCTTGATTTTCTGGACACCTTAACGGTGTATAAGGAT
>JAFSGZ010000080.1 GCA_017440545.1 Oscillospiraceae bacterium | reverse complement strand
TGTTACAAACACAAGGAGAATAATCTCCTCAATTAAAAGGGTTGCCACTCTGCCGCCGTAAAACTTTATGCCTTGAAAAATAATTCCCTCGTTTTTCCCTTTTTCAAACACCCAAATTCTGTTTGTTACAAAGGCAAAAAGCACCGCAACTATCCACGAAATAACATTTGAAATAAGCTCGTTTATTTTTAAAATCTCAAAAAAGAGCGAAAAGGTTACTATTGAAATAACTGTTGTAAGAGCGCCAAAAAAGAGATACATTAAAACCTCTTTGTGCTTTTTATAAAAGGGATAAATTGGCGCAAAAACTCTAAGCGACATTATTTTATCGAATATATCCTTTTTATCGCACATAATTTATCCCCCTTTTTTTAATCTTGCAAAAAAGCCTATCCGAACGGATAGGCTTTTTGCTGGTGGACGATAACGGACTTGAACCGCTGACCCTTCGCACGTCAAGCGAATGCTCTACCAGCTGAGCTAATCGTCCGAAAATATACAGTACAATTATATTACTACATCTTAAATCCAAAATCAAGTGTTTTTTATTAAATTTTAAAGCAAGGCTTAAATCGGACTCTTTTGCTGTCAAAGCAGTTTGTCTATTTTTAAAATTTGGCGTTTTTTGGGCTTTAATCGCCTAAAACCGACTTTAAACGTCATTGACTTTTTTAAAAAAATATTGTATTATACTCATAGCACTTTAAATTTCTTATCCCGAAAGGAGAACCTAAATCATGGACCCTGACAGTAACCAGTTTATTCAGTTACTATCAGTCGGAACATCAACCGACACAAATTCAGCAAATGTTTTAATCTATCTTTTAATCCTTGTAGTTCTTATCTTTGCCAACGGTTTCTTTGCCGCAAGCGAAATGGCAATGGTAACACTAAACGACGCTAAGCTCAAGCTTATGTCAGAGGATGGAAACCGCAAAGCAAAATTAGTTCAAAAGCTGCTTAATCAGCCCACTAAATTTTTGGCAAGCATTCAGGTTGGCGTAACAGTTGCAGGCTTTATGACCTCAGCAGTTGCCGCAGACAAGTTTGCAGAGCCGCTTTCAAATGTTATTTACTCATTAATTAAAACACGATATGATTTAATACACAGCGTTGTTTTAATCCTTTTAACTGTGCTTTTGGCGTTTATATCAATTGTATTCGGCGAAATGGTGCCCAAGAGAATAGCAATGAATAATCCCGAAAGGGTTTCATTTGCCTTTGCACCTGTTCTTATGTTCTTTTACAAATTTTCAAAGCCCGCTATTTTCATTTTATCAAAAACCACAAACGGAACTCTCCGTCTTCTCGGAATTAACCCCAACGCGCAGCCCGAGGAGGTAACCGAAGAGGAAATTATGATGATGGTTGATGTCGGAAAAGAAAACGGCGTTATTGAAGAAAGCCAAAAGGATATGATTGCCGGCATTTTTGAATTTGACGACACCACAGCCGACGAGGTTATGACACACCGTACCGAAATTGTTGCTGTTGAAATTAACAGCCACATTGACGAGGTTATTTCTTACACAGTTAACGAAGGTTACTCGCGTATCCCTGTTTATGAGGACGACCTTGACAACATCGTAGGTGTTGTTTATGTTAAAGACCTTTTAAAATATGTCGGCAAAAATATAGAAAGCGAAATTACAATTAAGGATTGTATGAGAAAAGCTCTCTACATTCCTAAGTCCATTAAGCTTCGCGAGGTTTTCACAAAGCTTACTGAAAACCGTATGCAAATGGCTATTGTAGTTGACGAATACGGCGGAACAGCCGGTATTATAACAATGGAAGACTTACTTGAGTCAATCGTTGGAAATATGCAGGATGAATTTGATGACGAAGAAGAGGAAATCAGCCGCGAAAGCGACACTGTATTCACCATTGAGGGTACTGCTCCTCTTGACGAGGTTGCCCCGCTTCTTGACATCACAATTCCCGACGACACAGAGTATGACACCATCGGAGGCTTTTTGACAGGCCTTTTAGAGCGTATTCCCGATGAAGACGAAAATCCTGAAATTGAATTTGATTATGTTAAATTCACAGTTCTCTCGGTTGAGGAGCGTAGAATAGCAAGCATAAGAGCTGAAAAGCTCCCCCGCCCCGAAGTAGTAGAAGAAGACGATGACGAATAATAAAAACAGCGCCGAAATTTCGGCGCTGTTTTTTATTTATACCATTGGAATTAAAATGACACACTCTTTATTAATTTGAGGATTTTCAAGTGAGTTTTGTTCTATCACCTCGGACACTGAGGTGTTATAACGCTTGGCAATATAAAAAGCATCCTCGCCGGGTGACGCAAAGTAAACTGTAAGGGCGGTTTTGTCGTCCCTTTTCTCAATTTTTTCGTCAAGCACCTCTATGCTGTCTACTGCCTCAAGCTTTCTTTGCTTGGTTATGCTCACTTCGGCACATATCTTTATTTCTGCCTCGTTTTTGCTTTTGTTAATTTTAACCTCGCAAAGCGACACATCGCCATCACAAACTGCACCCCTAAACTCGCTTGAAGCACCAAGCGGAAATTCTATATTTTCGGTTTTTTCGCTTATCATAAGGCTGTCGTCCTTGCAGACTAAAAAGCTTATTTCAGCATTTAAGTTTGCAAATACCTCACCCTGCTCATTTATATAAAAATTTTCGTTTTTAAGATTTACAAAAGCATCTAAAAGTTCTCCCTCTTTAGCCTTTGCAAAAAATGTGTAGGGTTTTGAAAGCTTTTCATAAAGATTTAAAACGCTGATTTCCTTTTTGTTGCAGTTTGATTTTCTGCCTATAACATAGGCATCGGTTACACTTGAAACCTCGCTTTGTCTTAAAACATCTGCTTCAATTTCAAGCAGTACCGTAACATTTAGATTGGTGCTGTTACCGCGGCTGCCCGGCTCGGCAGAAAGCTTTATTATATTAAGCCTTGCCCTTAAAATGTCGCCATCCTCTGCGCCTGCTGCTGACATAACTTGATTTATGGGTAGGCTGTAGCTTATACTTTTAGGCTGTGAGTCATCTGCGCACATATATGAAATAGAAAGCTCAATATCGCCCTTTATAATTATTTTACCCGAGATTAT
>JAFSGZ010000079.1 GCA_017440545.1 Oscillospiraceae bacterium | reverse complement strand
TGCTGTTATCCGCGCTGCTATCAATGTTAAGAACGCTCATCCCGATTGGGACCTCGTTCCTGAAATTATGATTCCTTTAACCGGTGAGGTTAAAGAGCTTAAATATGTTAAGGATGTTGTTGTTGCAACTGCTGATGCTGAAATCGCTAAAGCAGGCGTTGAGCTTAAATATGAGGTTGGTACTATGATGGAAATCCCCAGAGCTTGCCTCACAGCCGACGAAATTGCAAAAGAAGCTGAGTTCTTCTGCTTCGGTACAAACGACCTTACACAAATGACATTCGGCTTCTCAAGAGACGATGCAGGTAAGTTCTTAAACGCTTACTATGACACCAAGATTTATGAGAATGATCCGTTTGCTAAGCTTGACCAAACAGGTGTTGGTAAGCTTATGGATATGGCTGTAACACTCGGTAAGAAAGAGCGTCCCGCAATCCACTGCGGTATCTGCGGTGAGCACGGCGGCGACCCCGTTTCTGTTGAGTTCTGCCACAAGATTGGTCTTGATTATGTTTCCTGCTCACCTTTCCGTGTGCCTATCGCACGCCTTGCAGCAGCTCAAGCCAAAATTAAAGAATCTAAATAATTAGATTTATAAAGCAAAAGAAAAACCGCCCGAAATTTCGGGCGGTTTTAGTTTTTTATTAGTCCTCTATATTTTCACGATTAAACATATCCGATGCGAAAAAGTCTTTAAGGTCTATTTCTAAGCCATCGCAAATTTCATATATTATTCTAAGCTTCATGCTGGGGTAGGAACATTTCATAATAGTGCTCAGAGTCGACTGAGGGACACCGGTTTTTAAATATAACTGATATTGTGTTAATCCGCGCTCTTTGCAAAGCTCTCTTATTCTGTGAGCAACAGCCTCATTTAATTTCATTAATATCACCTATACTTCATTTACTCGATAATTCTATAATCAGTATATGTAAATGCAAATCAAAAATACTTCGTGTACTTGATATTTTAAAAAATGCAAGATTTAGAGTTATAAAATTTTATACCTCTATGCAGAATCATAGTTTACTATCAAGAGTTAATAGTTTAATAAAGTTATAAATCCCCTCGGAGTAATCCGAGGGGATTTATTTACAAAGGAAATTAAAAATGGTATAATAATGTAAGAATAAAGTGTCATTTAGTTATATTGATGGTCTAAATTAAAGCTCGGAGGAAAAGATGGCGAAAAAGAGGGTATTTTACACAGAACTTTGCTATGTGTTGGCGCTTTTGATAATGGCATTTGCTGCCGCATTTACAGCAAAAGCTAATTTCGGAATGTCAATGGTGGTGGCGCCGGCATATATTCTGCACCTTAAAATATCAGAATATCTGCCGTTTTTTAGCTTTGGCGTTGCTGAATATGTTTTTCAGGCTTTGCTTTTAGTAGTTACCGTTATTATAATGAAAAGATTTAAATGGTACTACCTTTTTTCGTTTATAACCGCCTTCCTTTATGGGAATTTACTTGATGCAGCTATATTTATAATTTCACCATTGCCACAGCAAAGTCTTTTAATAAGAATGGTTTATTTTGTGTTGGGTACAGTTCTTTGCTCATTTTCGGTTGCGCTTTTCTTTAAAACCTATATTTCACCAGAGGCTTATGAGCTTATAGTTAAAGAGCTTTCAAACAAAGCGAAAACAGATATAAATAGGGTCAAAACCATTTATGATATTTCAAGTGTGGTCTTGTCTGTTGCTTTGTCTTTTTTGTTTTTCGGTTTCGGCGTTTTTAAGGGTGTGGGAATTGGAACGGTGCTTTGTGCCGTTATCAACGGCTATTTAATAGGGCGTTTTACTAAGCTTTTAAACCGCCGCTTTTTCTTTAAAGATAAATTTAATCTTGAAAAATATTTTAGCTAAAATTAGAATGAAAAAAGCTGCTATGGCGTATGCCATAGCAGCTTTTGTTTTTACTTGCAAGTTGCATCTGAAAAGGCTTTTTGTATATTAGTAGAAATCTTTTGCATATCGCTTTCAAGAGGTTTTACTATTTTACGGTCGTAGGTTAAAACACCGTTAGTTTCGTCTTCTACATCTGAAAGCTGTGTTAAAACAGTAGCGCCAAGTCCCTTTTTAATAAGGGGGATAACCTCACCTTTGTAAAGCTCATAAAGAGCTTTTGAAAACTCTTCGCGATTATTAAATTTTTTGTAGCCGTAAACCTTGTCGAGATTAAATGAGTGCCCCTCTATATTAAGGGAGTAACCACCAAACTCTGAAAGAACAGAGGGCTTAGATTTATCGATTTCAAAGTCGGCTTTTTTAAAATAAACGTGCTCGCTTTGAACATCGCTCTTTTTGTTTCTAAACCAGCCCGAAGCGGTGTCAAAAATGCGGCTTTTGTCAAGTGGCTTTAAAATGTCGTAAACCTTATCGCTGTCAAACTGTCCCCAACCCTCGTTAAAGATGGTGTAGTAAACAACACTAGGATGATTTTTTAAATGCTCAATGGTTTCCTTTGCGGTGTCTATGAAAATTTTACGAGCTTTTTTGTTTGAAAATTTGGGAAGCTTTTTAAGGTTTATTGTCGGCAGGGCGGTGTCGTAAATAAAACTGTATTTGCCGTTATTTACCATATCCTGAAAAACTGCTATGCCGTAAATGTCACAGTAGTAATAAAATATTTCGGGCTCAATTTTAATGTGCTTTCTAAGCATATTAAATCCAAGC
>JAFSGZ010000078.1 GCA_017440545.1 Oscillospiraceae bacterium | reverse complement strand
CTATGAGCTTGTTAAGGCTTTTGAGAGATTCCTCATTTTCGGGATCATGATACTGCTTTAAGATTTCATCATACAGTATGCCGACCAAGTTACCCGCCTGAATGGAAACCTCCATTTCTCTGCGGATATTATCGTCGCCGGTGTCCACAAGGAACATAAGGCGGTAATACTCTTTGCCAAGGTCTTTTACAAAAATTTGCTCCGGCTCACCATTAGGCTTTTCCATATCATAAACAAGAAATTCCTCAAAATTGCAGGTGATGATCCAGCGAGGGCGCTGTGAATACGGAAGAACAGCAGAATAACGCTGTGCCTGTTGGAACGGGGTGAGTAATGTTCCGTCTGACTGTTTAATAGGCTTACGTAGATCTTTATTACGACCTTTCTGCTCAATAAGCACATGAGTTGCCGGAATAAATCCGTCAATAAAGCTTGTGTGGTCAAGGCGCACCTGTTCCTCAAATGTGATAAATTTTTCGGGGGCTTCTACACCCAACACATCACGAAGAAGTGAGAGCCAAAACGGTTGGCTTTCACCCTTTTCATATCCTCTGTCTTTCCAATATTCAGCAAAGGCTTTCGCCGCGGCTCTTTGTTCTGTGTCGCGCATAATAATCTTTCTCCTATGTAAGTTTAAGACACAAATATTATATCATATATTAGGTTATTATTCAAGAACTGTCTCACACTGTAACAAGCAGGGAAAATGTATATCACATTTTCCAATTCTTTAAGGCATCCTAAAACCTTATAAGAAAAAGGCAGAAGCGAAAAATCGTTTCTGCCGTTAAAACTATCCTTTAGAGTACGCCTCATACGCTAAAGCCTTTTTTACTATAATAAGGCGTTGACAAATATGCTCTAAATTTGGTATTATAGTATAAATATGGGAATATTAGATTTAGGTAAATTTTATATAGGAGTAAAACTATGCTGGAAATTAAAAATATTTCCTTTAAGTCAGATGACGGAAAGGATATAGTTAAAAATATAAGCCTTAATGTCGAAAGCGGCAAAATCGTTGCTATCACAGGCCCAAACGGCGGCGGAAAAAGCTCCCTTGCAAAGCTTATTGCAGGGGTTTATGAGGCATCGTCGGGAAGCATTTTGTTAGATGGCGAGGATATAAGCGGCTGCGATATTACAGACAGAGCAAAAAAGGGCATAAGCTATGCCTTTCAGCGCCCTGTAAGCTTTAAGGGCTTCACTGTTCGCGATATGCTCTCAATTGCCGCAGGCAGAGAGCTTAGTGACGACGAGCTTAAGGAACTTATGGGCACAGTCGGACTTTGTATGTACGACTATGTCGATAGAGAAATAAACCAAAACCTTTCGGGCGGCGAGCAAAAGCGAATTGAAATTGCATCGGTTTTAGCCCGTAAAACCAAGGTTAATATATTTGACGAACCCGAGGCAGGAATTGATATCTGGAGCTTTCAAAAGCTTATTGACGTGTTTAAGAATTTGCGTTCTGTTTCGTCGGCAACACAGCTCATTATTTCGCATCAGCGCGGAATACTCGAAATTGCCGACATAATTATAGTTATAAGTGACGGTAAGGTTGCCGTCAGCGGAAAGCCCAAAGAGGTGCTTCCCACACTTTTTGAAATGGACGCATATCAAAACTGTCCCGTTGGAAAGAGGTGCAGTAATGAATAATATCACAGGTGATTTATTATTTAAAATCGGCGTTGATAAGGACGCCTTTGACGGCGCTTACAGCCTCAGAGAAAACGGCGCTTGCTCAGGCCTTAAAAGCACCGATAATATAAAAATTGAAAAACACCCCGAGGGCGAGGGCATTGTTATTAAAATTTCCTCAAAAACTAAAGGAGAAAAGGCATATATCCCTGCCTGCGTTACAAAATCAGGCATAAATGATATAGTTAAAAACGATTTTTATATTGAAAGCGGCGCAGATGTTAAAATTATTGCAGGCTGCGGCGTTCATTCTGAAGAGGGTGGACATGCCCTTCATAGCGGACTTCACAGATTTTTCGTAGGCGACGGCGCGAGCGTTGAGTACATCGAAAAGCACATCGGTACAGGTACTTCAACAGATAAGCGTATCTACACCGAAAGCGAATTTGTAATCGGCAAAAACGCTAATGTAACGGTTGTGTCAGAGCAGATAGGCGGCGTTAATAACGCCCTTAGAAACACCAAAGCTACATTAGAGGAAAACTCGGTTTTCACAGTCAGAGAGCGCCTTTTAACAGACAATGACGACACCGTTGACACAGTTTTTGACGTTGTTTTAAACGGCGAGGACTCTAAAACCGATGTGGTTTCGCGCTCTGTTGCAAGAGGAAATTCATTCCAGAAATATGTTTCTCGTATAGAGGGAAATGCAAAATGCACAGGTCATACCGAATGTGACGCCATTTTAGCAGAAAACGGAAGCGTTGAGGCAAGTCCTTGCCTTGCTGCAAAAAACGGCGATGCCGAGCTCATTCACGAGGCGGCAATCGGTAAAATTGCAGGTGAGCAGATTATGAAGCTTTGCTCACTCGGGCTCACTCGAGAAGAAGCCGAGCAAAAAATTATTGAGGGCTTCTTAAAATAATGGCAAGGCTTTAAAATCCTTCATATTATATAAGGGACTTGCAAAACAATAGGAATTATGGTATATTAAATATTGATATTTTAAAGGCGCTAAAGCGGGAAGAGTAGCAAAAGGCTTTTTAACAGAGAGGCGGCAGAAAGGTGAGATGCCGCTTAAAAATAATTTTGTAAAGTGCGCCCGCACAGCCCCCTCGGCGAAGCTTTTTTGTGTGTAGCCTTGGGCGAATGCCCCGCGTTAAGAGGTATAATCTGTTTGATTTAAGTTATAAATCCGAGTGGAACCGCGGCAAAAAGCCGCCCCGGAAACGTCTTGTGCGTTTTCGGGATTTTTTATTTTTGAGGTGAATATATGTTTAAAAGGCTTAGATATGATATAAACGCCATAAAAGAGCGCGACCCTGCGGCGCGAAACAGCTTTGAGGTTTTAATGCTTTATTCGGGGCTTCACGCTGTTATTTATCACCGCTGGGCAAACTTTTTCTACAGACATAAAATGTTCTTTATGGCAAGGCTTATATCCCAAACCTCGCGTCATTTAACGGGAATTGAAATTCACCCCGGCGCTAAAATAGGTAAAGGCTTATTTATCGACCACGGCGCAGGCGTTGTAATAGGAGAAACCACCGAAATTGGCGACAACTGCACAATTTATCAGGGCGTAACTCTTGGCGGTACAGGTAAGGATAAGGGAAAGCGCCACCCAACCTTAGGAGACAATGTAATGGTAGGCTGTGGAGCTAAGGTGCTCGGGCCCTTTAAGGTTGGCGACAATGCCAAAATTGCGGCAGGTGCCGTTGTGCTCGATGCCGTTGAGGCAGGCGCAACTGCTGTTGGCGTTCCTGCCCGAAGCGTTAAAAAGGCGGGCGCCGTACCTTGTCAGGACCTTGACCAAGTGCATATCCCCGACCCCATTTCGCAGGAGCTTTGCCGTATGCGCGCGCAAATTGAGGAGCTTGTAAAACTTCTTGAAAAAAACAAATAATAAGGTATAATATAATTATATAAGGAGAGAAAATATGAAAATACTTAACACCCTTACAGGTAAAAAAGACGAATTTGTGCCTTTAAATGAGGGCGTCGTTAATATGTATGTTTGTGGCCCGACTGTGTATAATTTCATACATATCGGCAACACAAGGCCGCTTTGTGTTTTTGATACACTCAGAAGATATTTTGAATATTGCGGCTATAAGGTAAATTTTGTTCAGAATTTTACAGATATTGACGATAAGCTCATAAACAGAGCCAAGGAAGAAAACACCACAGTTAAAGAGCTTGCCGAGAAATATATCGTTGAGTATAAAAAGGACGCAGGCGGACTTAATGTAAGAGAGGCAACCGTTCACCCTAAAGCCACAGAGCATATCGACGATATTATTAATTTAATTAAAACCTTAGAGGACAAAGGCTTTGCCTACAGTATAAACGGCGACGTTTATTTTAAAACAAAGGAATTTAAGGAATACGGAAAGCTTTCGCATATGCCGCTTGAGGATTTAGAGGCAGGCGCAAGAATAAATGTAAATGAGCAGAAAAACGACCCTATGGATTTTGCACTTTGGAAAAGCGCAAAAGAGGGCGAGCCGTATTGGCAGTCGCCTTGGGGCAAGGGCAGACCGGGTTGGCATATTGAATGTTCGGCTATGTCAAGAAGCATTTTAGGCGAAACTATCGACCTTCACTGCGGCGGTCAGGATTTAATTTTCCCCCACCACGAAAACGAAATCGCTCAAAGCGAATGTGCCAGCGGCAAGTGCTTCTCGCGCTATTGGATGCACAACGGCTATATTAATATTGATAATAAAAAGATGTCAAAATCGCTCGGTAACTTCTTCACCGCCCGTGAGGTTGGTGAAAAGTTCGGCTATGAGCCTATAAGATACATTATGATTTCCTCGCACTACAGAAGCCCCATTAACTACAGCGTTGAAATTGTAGAGCAGGCAAAGGCTTCGCTTTCGCGCCTTTATAATTGCCGCGAGAATTTGGCATTTGCGCTTAAAAATGCAGTTGACACACCCGCAGACAGCGCATTAATTGAGGCTTTAAATTCTTATGAAGCCAAATTCAAAGAGGCTATGGATGACGACTTTAACACAGCCGATGCCCTCGCCGCAGTTTTCGATTTGGTAAGAGAAATTAATTCAAATGTAGTTGGAAAAGAAGCCGCACGCGAGTATGTACAAAAGGCAAGCGAAATTTTTGAGCGCCTTATAAATGTTTTAGGACTTCTTTATGAGAAAAAAGATGATGCCGATTTAGACGGTGAAATCGAAGCGCTTATTGCAAAAAGACAAGAGGCAAGAAAAAATCGCGATTTCAAAACTGCCGATGAGATAAGAGATACCTTAAAGGCTCAGGGCATCGTTTTAGAGGATACCCCCGCAGGTGTTAAGTGGCACAGAGCATAATTTATAATTTATTAACATAAAACGGTTTTAAATACGGTATAATGATTTAAAGGTCAATAGAAAGGACGAATTAAAATGGGAAAGGCATCTCGTATTAAAAATGCAAAGGCTGCCGTTATGGAGCAAAAAAAGGAGCAAATGGCATTAGCCGAGCAAATTAAAAAGCGCAAAAAGCTCACATCTATAATCACAACCTCGGTTGTAGGCGCAATCTGCGTTATTCTTGTCGGAATAATGGCGTTTTTAACAATCGCAGACAAAACAGGCTTCCTTTTAAGAAGCAAAACTGCTTTAGAGTCTAATAATAACAAGGTTTCAATGGCAACCTTTACCTATATTTTAAATCAGCAGTACGCAACCTTTATTAATAACAATTCAAGCTATCTTTCAAACTACGGGCTCGACCCCTCAACCTCAATTAAGGTTCAGCAGATAAGTAACGACCAAACCTGGTTTGACTATTTTGCAAAGCAGGCAAAGGACAACATTGAGGAAATGCTTTATGTTTGCGAGAGAGCTCAGAAAGACGGTATGAAGCTCGAAGATGAGGATTTAAAGCAAATCGATAATTTCTTTGCAGAGCTTAAAAAAGAAGCCGAGGAAATGGATAAGGAAACCGGCGAATATATAAGTAAGATTTACGGCGAGGGCGTTAATGAAAGCGATGTCAGAAAAGGCCTCGAGCTTTCGGTGCTCTTTAATAAGTGGTATAATAAAAATGTCTCAAGCCTCAGCTATACAGATGACGAGATTAATAAGTATTATGAGGACAATATAAACGATTTTCGAACAGTAGATTATCTTTACTATAACATCGTTCCTGCCGTTACAAGCGATATGGATGTAAATGAAGCCGATAAGATTAAGTTAGCTGCAAAGGCAGATGCCGATAAGTTAGCAACTGCAACTACACCCGATAAGTTTAAAGAGCTTTTAAAGGCACAGCTTAAAAAAGACGGAATAACAAATGAGGACACAATAGAAAGCAGTCTTACAACCGCACAGCTTACAAATAAAACCTATGATAAGGACTTTGACGTTTCAAAGTGGGCATTTGGCGATGCAAAGCTTTACGACACCTATGTATATGAGGGTGAGGACGGAAGCTACGGTATTTATATGCTTACAAAGGTTCCTTCAAGAGATGAAAGCGAGCAGCGCTCGGTTGCACACATTCTTTTAACAAAGGATGCCTACAAAACCGACGATGGCGCCAAGGAAAAGGCAGAAGAGCTGTTAAAGCAGTTTACAGATTCTAAAGACAAGAGCTTAGATGCATTTAAAAAGCTTGCCGAAGAGTATTCGGAAGACCCCGGTGTTAAAACAAACAGCGGCGTTTACGAAAACTTCAAGAAGGGCGATATGGTTGCGGAGTTTGAAGAGTGGGCATTTGCCGACGGCAGAAATGAGGGCGACACAGGCATCGTTAAAACCACCCACGGCTACCATATTATGTACTTTATTGAAGAAGGCAACCCCGTTTGGAAGGACAATGTAGTTTCAACAATTAAAAACAACACCTATGATAAGGCCTTCGAGCAAATGAAAAAGGACTTTAAGGTAACCTCGTATAATAAAAACTTTAGCGACGCTCCTGTTGTTATTCTTTAGCTCAAACACAGCTAATTCCTAAAATTAAATCCCCGAGTAAAAATTTACTCGGGGATTTTCTTTTTTTGTTTACATTTAGAAAAAATAGGACTATAATTAAAAAAGCAGACTTTAGAAGGTGATAAAATGGCAAGAAATGTTAATATGACCTCAGGCAACCTGTTTAAAAATATGATAATTTATACCATTCCCATAATTTTAACAGGCGTGCTTCAAATGCTTTTCAACGCTGCCGATTTAGTAGTAATAGGACACTTTAGAGGCTCGGCTTCAATCGGCGCTGTTGGTGCGACAGGCTCACTTATAAATCTTATTGTAAATCTTTTTATAGGACTTTCAACAGGAGTCAGCGTTGTGGTGGCAAACGCTATGGGTGCAGAAGACAGAGAAACGGTGCACAAAACTGTGCATACAGCTATTCCAGTAGCACTCATTAGCGGCATCTTTTTAAGCATTGTAGGTTTTTTTCTTTCAAAACCTCTTTTAAGCTTAATGGATACCCCCGCTGAACTGATAGATAAATCAGCCCTTTATATGAAAATATATTTTTTAGGCTCGGTGTTTAGCCTTGTTTATAACTTTGGTGCCGCAGTTTTAAGGGCGGTTGGCGACACAAGAGGCCCGCTTATCTATTTAACCCTTGGCGGCGCTGCAAATGTGGTGCTCAATATAATTTTTATAACTCTCTTTAATATGGATGTTGAGGGCGTTGCCATAGCAACGGTTGTCTCTCAAGCTATTTCAGCAATTTTGGTTGTTATAAGGCTTGTAAAATCAACAGATGTCTATGCTTTAGAGCTTGCCAAGATGAAAATATATAAAAAAGAACTTTTAAAAATTGTAAAAATAGGACTTCCCGCAGGAATTCAAGGCTCAACCTTTTCAATTTCAAATGTGCTCATTCAGTCGTCAATTAATTCGTTTGGCGCAAGTGCAGTTGCAGGAAATGCCGCCGCATCAAATATAGAGGGCTTTATGTTTATTATAATAAATTCCTTCTGTCAAACGGTTATGAACTTTACAAGCCAGAATGTCGGCGCAAAGCAGTATAACCGCATAAATAAAATACTTGTAACAAGTATAATTTCAATGACAGTAACCTCAACCTTAATCGGTGCGATAGCGCTTATCTTTTCAAAACAGCTCCTCGGAATTTATATTCCCGATGATATTAATGCCGTTAATATAGGTATGGTCAGAATGAGTGTTATTATATTCCCATATGCAATTTGCGGCTTTATGGATAACATAGCGGGTGCTGTGCGAGGTATGGGCGCGTCGCTTGCGGCAATGCTTGTATCGGTGTTTGGAGTTTGCGGCATAAGAATACTCTGGATTTACACAGTATTCAGAAGCCCTCTCTATCACAGCCTTTCAAGTCTTTATGTGTCATATATAATCTCCTGGACTGTAACAGCAATAGGCCACTTTATTTGCTATATCATTGTTAGACGAAAATTAATTAAAGGAAGTTAAAATGAAAAATATTGTATTAATTGGAATGCCCGGAGTCGGCAAAAGCACAGTAGGCGTAATTTTAGCCAAAATATTAAATTATGACTTTGTCGACTGTGATTTGGTAATTCAAAAAAAGACAGGCAAGCTCCTTAGTGAAATAATAAAGGAAAAGGGAAGTAGCGGCTTTATAAAAACAGAAAACCAAATTATAGCCTCGCTTAAGCTTGAAAAAACGGTAATTGCCACAGGTGGCTCTGCCGTTTACGGAAAAGAGGCTATGGAAAATTTAAAGAAAAGCTCGGTGGTAGTTTATTTAGAGCTTGAGTTAAATTCGCTTAAAAAAAGACTTTCCGACATAAAAAATCGCGGCGTAGTAATTAAGGACGGACAGAGCATAGACGAGCTCTTTTACGAGCGCGAGGCGCTGTATAAAAAATATGCCGATATTATAGTTTGCGAGGACGGATTAAATGTAGAAGAAACTATCGAAAAAATCCGCTTTGCGCTTGATAACTTAAATTAAATATGATAAAATATAGTTTATACAAAACCGTTTAATCGGAGGAGAAAAAAGTGCTTGATATTAAATTTGTAAGAGAAAACCCCGAAATCGTAAAAGAAAACATTAAAAAGAAATTCAAGGAGCATAAGCTTCCTCTCGTTGATGAGGTTATCGCTATTGATATAGAAAAGCGTGCCGCCAACACCGAGGCTAACGACCTTAGAGCAAACAGAAATAAGGTAAGCCGCGAAATCGGCGCACTTATGGCAAAGGGCGAAAAGGACAAGGCTATGGAAATGCGCGAGCTTGTAAACAGTCAGGCAAAGCGCCTTGCAGAGCTTGAGGCAAAGGAATCAGAGCTTGAAAAGGAGCTTATAAAGAAGCTTTCTCAAATTCCTAATATTATTGACGACAGCGTGCCCATCGGTAAAAACGATGAGGAAAATGTTGAGGTCGAGCGTTTTGGTGAGGCTAAAGAGGCAGAGTTTGAAATCCCTTACCATACAGACATTATGGCAAAATTTAACGGTATAGATAAAGCTGCCGCAGGCAAAGTTGCAGGTGAAGGCTTTTATTACTTAATGGGCGACATCGCAAGACTTCACAGTGCAGTTTTATCCTATGCGCGCGACTTTATGATAGACAAAGGCTTTACCTACTGTATTCCGCCCTTTATGATTCGCTCAAATGTTGTAACAGGCGTTATGAGCTTTGAGGAAATGGACGCAATGATGTATAAAATCGAGGGTGAGGATTTATATTTAATCGGCACCAGCGAGCACTCAATGATAGGTAAATTTATAGATAGCCAAACAGACGAGGCAGAGCTTCCCTTAACCTTAACAAGCTATTCACCCTGCTTTAGAAAAGAAAAGGGCGCACACGGAATAGAGGAGCGCGGAATTTACAGAATACATCAGTTTGAAAAGCAGGAAATGATTGTAATTTGTAAGCCAGAGGAGAGTATGGATTGGTTTCATAAAATGTGGAGCTACAGCGTAGAGCTTTTCAGAAGCCTTGATATTCCCGTCAGAACACTTGAATGTTGCTCGGGCGATTTAGCTGACTTAAAGGTTAAATCATACGACGTTGAAGCTTGGTCACCCAAACAGCAAAAATATTTTGAGGTTTGCTCCTGCTCTAACTTAGGCGATGCTCAGGCAAGAAGACTCGGTATCAGAGTAAAGGGTGAGGACGGTCAAAAGTATTTGGCTCACACCTTGAACAACACAGTTGTAGCACCCCCCAGAATGTTAATTGCATTTTTGGAAAACAACCTCAATTTCGACGGTCAGCGCTACAGCATTAAAATCCCTAAAGCCTTAAGACCTTATATGGGTAATAAGAGCATTATCTGGGAAAAATAAATAATTAAAAAAGCCTCGCAAGGAAATTTCCTTGCGAGGCTCTTTTTTATAAAGCGAAGAAAGTTTTTAAATTAAATTAGTCTTCTTTTTTGTCCTCTTTAGGTGCTTTAACTCTTTTTTTGTTTGCTGACTCTGAAACAGCCTTACCTAAGAAGAAGAGAGCGAGTACGTTGGGGATAACCATTAAGTAGTTAAACATATCTGTAAGCTCCCAAACAAGATTGTTAGAAAGCATACAACCCATAAAGATAAAGAGAACAGAAATGATTGAGTAAATCATATTTGACTTTTTACCAAAGAGATAAACTACGTTTATTCTACCAAAAAGGTTCCAGCTTATGATTGTTGAGAAAGCAAAGAAGAAGAGGCAGATAGCAACAAAGATGCTTCCTACATTCATATTTCCTAAAGCACTGCCGAAAGCAACCTGAGCAAGATTTGTCTTAGCAAGTCCTGCTGCCTCTGCAGCACCTGAGAGGAACTGTCCCTCTGCAAAGTTTGCAGGATTTAAAGCACCTTCGCCTGTAAAGAGGGTTGAAATAACAACAAGTGCTGTAAATGTTAAAACAACGAATGTATCAATAAATACACCAATCATAGCTGAAGTGCCTTGGTCGTGGGGGTCTTTAACATTTGCTTGTGCGTGGGCGTGAGGTGTAGAACCCATACCTGCTTCGTTACTAAATAAGCCACGCTTTGCACCCTGTGTTGCAGCAAGATAAATTGCCGAACCGATAGAACCGCCGAGGATAGCATTTGCATTAAATGCATACTTAAATATCATACCAAATACATCGAGGATATATTCTGCTCTTACACAAAGAACAATGATACCGCCGATTATGTAGAGAATAGCCATAACGGGAACTAATTTTTCTGTAACGGCACCGATTCTCTGAACGCCGCCGATAAAGATAAAGCCTGCAATGATAACAAGAACAATACCAACAACCCAAGTAGGAATGTTAAATGCTGTGCTCATTGACTCTGCGATTGAGTTTGACTGAACCATAGAGCCCATAAAGCCGAGTGCTAATATAGCGGCAACAGCAAAGAATGCTGCCAAGAATTTACCAAATCCGCCCTTAAATACGCTGCGAATGTAGTAAACAGGGCCGCCGTGAACTGTGCCGTCGGCATCAACTACACGGGTTTTCTGTGCGGCAACTGCTTCACCGTAGATTGTTGCCATACCGAAGAATGCGATAACCCACATCCAGAAGATAGCACCGGGACCACCGATTAAGATGGCGCCGCAGGCACCAACAATGTTACCTGTACCAACCTGTGCGGCAATAGCTGTAGCAAGTGCCTGGAATGAGCTTAAACCACTTTGCTGCTTTCCACCTTTAAGTGAAAAGTTTCCGAATACGTTTTTCATACCCTCGCCAAAGCAGCGAACCTGTACGAATTTTGTTCTGATTGTAAAGTAAAGACCGATAGCTATAAGCAAAATGATAAGCATATAGCTTGAAAGGTACTCGTTAAACTTTACAACGATGGGGTAAATTGCGCTTTCAATTGCTGAAAAGAATTGTTGCATTTTACTTTTCCTCCTAAAAAAAATAAGCCGCTTTAAAAAGCGACTCCGGAAAATAAAAGACAGACACGCGAATTTACGCTTGCCTGCTCTGTCCTTTTGCCTGAGAGATTCGGTAAAAACCTTTACCTTGCACCTTCGGCACCCATTTAAGAGATTCTCCAGAGCTCCTCCGCAACCCAGTTTTTGTAAAAATCCTGAGTGCATCTACGGAAATATTGTATCTATGATAGCACTAAATAAATAATATGTCAATACTTTTTAAATAATTTGTAAACATAGGTCAAAAAAAGGCATCCGTGAGGATGCCTTTTTTGTTATAATACCTTTTCAGGCAATATTGTTACTTTTGAAACGGTTATGGTGCTGTCAAGCTGTGTAAACTCAATTTCTACACTGTCGCCCGCATTTAAAAACGCAAGCTCTTGCGAAAGGGTTATGGGCGCACTGTAAATATTGTCGCTGCCCGAAAGCTTTATAAAGTAGGTTG
>JAFSGZ010000077.1 GCA_017440545.1 Oscillospiraceae bacterium | reverse complement strand
GCCTTCGCTTCATCTGCCACCGGCAGCGCTCGGCAACGTCCCCACTTCGATACGTCTCCATATAAAATTGTAAAGGCAAAGCCAAATTACCGAATTGCGAGAAAACTGCGAGATGCAGAATTCCGAAAATGCAAACCGAAGTCACGAAAACCCCGATAAACAAAGGGTTTACGGAGATACAGTCGTGACAGACCCGACTATGTTTCGAGTCAGCCCCGTTATGACCACTTCGATACCTCTCCGGATATTAAACTTATGCATTAAACTAAAATACAAGCTTTTACTTATATAAATAAACTATCGCGCTAAAACAGCTTTGTTTTGGCGCGATAATTATTATATCAAAGAAAATTTATATAGTCAACCTTTTTTCGCCTTTTTAAACAAACAAAATGGGAAATTGAATTTATAAACGATTATATACATAATAACGCTGTAGGGGATTGCTGCAATCAGGTCTGCTGCGGAATGCTGCTTTACAAATACCGTTGAAACTGCGGTAAAAAAGCAGAAGATAATGGTTAAAATTCTAAACCACACATTTTTTAGCTTGTCGCACTCAAATACTGCGAAAATCATAACTATTGAGCCTACAACGTGAAGCGAAGGGAAGACATTTGTGTTTGTGTCGGCACTGTAGGTTATGCCGATAATCCAGGTGAAGAAATTTTCGCGGGGGAACACCTCGGGCCTTAAATCCTGACCATTTGGGAAAACTGCATAAATTGCAAGAACACTCATAAACGAAAGGCCTATAAGCGTCATATACTTTTTAAATGCCACGTGGTCGCGGTTGTAAAAATACACGCCGAGTAAAATCATTGCTGGCATCCAAAGCTGATAGGGAACGATAAAGCCCTCTAAAAAAGGAATTATATCGTCAAGAGGAATGTGCATAGCAGTGTAGTTTTCGGTAATTAAAAATTCTTCTAAATAGAAAAAGAAATAGTATATTGGAATTATTAAAAGATAGGGCAGGCGAGTGTCTGTCTTAAGCTTATCTTTAATTTTTTCAAGCATCTTTTTTCTCCGTTAATTTTCTGTATTGTCTTTAACAAAGGAGGCAATAAATTTGGCAGGGTTAGAAGCCAGTCCCTCTTTACATTCTGCCATTTTTTCTTTTGCGTCGGACAGAGTGTCAAGGGTTAATAAAACCGCATTTACTGCTTCATCAATGGTAAATGCCGCCTTTGCATAGCCGTTTTGGGTCATAAAATCTATGTTACGAGTTTCGCATCCCGGAACAGCGTTTATATAGATTAAGGGTGTCTTTTTGATAATTGCCTCGGTTGTACTAAGACCGCCCGCTTTTGTAAGGTATATATCGCAGGCATCAAGATAAACATCTATTTTTTTTGTATAGCCTATAGGCATAAGATTGGGTATTTCGGATTTCAAAATACTATTTAAAAGCTTTTCGTTTCTGCCGCAGGCAACCACAATAATATGACTTTGTGAAAGCCTGTCCGCAAGCTTAACAGAAAGCTTTTCAATAGGTCCTGCTCCCATGCTGCCGCTGCCTAAAAGAATAACCGATTTATCCTCGGGAAGCCCTAATTTCTTCTTAGCCTCACTTTTTTCACGGTTTTCAAAAAACTGCGAGCGCACCGGTATTCCCGATGCTATTAAACGGCTTTTATCAACACCGCAGCCTACAAATTCATCTACAAGCTTTTTGTGTGGGATAAAATAGGTATCGGCATTACATTCAAAGCTGCCCGGGCAGCAGGTGTAGTCAGTGGCGATGAAATAAATGGGCATTTTTATATTAAATGCTTTTTTTGTTTCATTTACCAAAATAGCGCCGAAAACGTGAGATGTCACGACACAGTCAAAATGATTATTTTCTAAAAATTTATATAATTTATTTACACCAAGTTTGAGGACGTTTTGAATAAACTCGGGTGGATGATTTTCCTCAAAACGATATCCAACGCCAAAAAGCTTTGGAAGATTTTTGTAAATAAAGGTGTGCCCCGAAGAAACTGTTTTATCGGTGGCTTTTGAGACAAATAAAAGCGCGTTGTGCATTTCATAGTCTATATTTAATTTATCAAATTCCTCACACACGGCCTTTGCAGCAGAATTGTGACCTTCGCCGGTGTTACAGGATAAAACTAAAACTCGCACGCCTTTTTACACTCCCTTTCATAAAGCCGAGAGGCAAGAGAAAGAATTTTTGGCCTGTTATAGCGCTGTATAATAATAAAAGGTAGGTTTAAAATAACTGCAACTAAAGAAAGAATTACTCCCAGGGTGTTTTTAAAGAAAAAGTAAATGAGTAAAAATAAAACACCAAGAACTCCGTGCACAGCCTCTGCAACACAGGTTTCCTTTGCAAGAGCATAAAGCTCGGCAGAAGTTGCTGAGAATGACACCTTTTTAGGAAGCATATCCTTCATAATTTTGCTCATATCAGGCACCTTGTCTTTCCACAAGCGAACGCGCAAAAAATCGTAAAGCTTACCGCTTTTCTCAAAGCTAAATTGCTTGTACGGAAAACGGTCAAACTTAAACCATTTTCGCGGAAGCGCTTCACCTACATAGTGAGCAATTATTCCAAGGGCACCTACAAATAAAATGCTGAGTAATAATGGCATAAACTAAAAACACTACCTTTTTGTAGACTTTTATATATTTATATATAACAGCCTATTATAAACAATGTGTTAAAAAAATTAGAAATCTGTATTAACTTCCAAGGGAGCTTCTTCTAAAAGCTCGGGGTGTGCTAAAAGCCTTTCAATTTCGTGGAAGCATTTAGCATAATATTCGCCGGAAGCAATTCTCTCGTCGGTAACTATTCCAAGAGGCATTTGACGAGTTAAAACAACCTCACCGTCTTTATAAGAGGGCTTCATTTCGCTGTTACCCATTGCAACAATCTGACCAACAGTTCCGAAATCGTAAATATGGTGGTAAATATGATTTGTTCTGATGCTGGCAAGGTTTGTAATAACCATTGAGGCGTGGAAAGGCGAAGCATTTATAATAGCCTTGGGAAGAAGGCCGTGCTTGTCAGCCCATTTTAAAATTGAAACAGCAGGACCTAAAAGGAACATAAACTTTGTGAGTTTTTTCATAATAGCGTCGGTGTCGTTGCTGTCTTCTTTTCGGTTTTCATTTATGTACTTGTTCATTTTTTCGTTGACGTCAAAAATGGTGTCGGTCAATTCAAAATTAAGCTTGCCCATAGATCCCTCGGCACCTGCGGCGCGCATAACAACCATTGCAACGACAAGCTCGTTTCTTGAATATATTTTCTTATTGACTACAAATCTGTTTAGTGCAGGGTATTTTGCTACAGTTCTTACATAAGCCGCAATTATAAGTGAAAGATGACTTAAATTTACTCCTTCAGCACGCTTTTTAACAATATAATCGTGCATAGGAGCGTAAGGGATGTGAACGGTAATGCTATTGCATGCATCACTGCGCTTTGGCATAATGTAGGGGACTATGGTGTACATCATATCTGCACCTTTAAATCTCTTACCGTCTTTTCTGCTCATTTTATAACCCTCATTTTCTAAAACTTGTATGTGAAATCATATACAGTTAAATTATACCTTAAATTTATATAAAAAGCAACAATAATATTATACCTTAAAATAAATTTAATACTTTGCAAAATACTAAAGGAGTGATATAATAAATATATAATAACAAAATTCCGAAAGGACAAAATAAATGGACTACGCTTTAAAATTATCAGAACAGTTTTCGGTTTTAAGTGAACACGTGCAAAATGTAATTAATTTGCTCGATGAGGGAAACACAGTTCCCTTTATTGCACGTTACAGAAAAGAAATGCACGGCTCAATGGACGACCAGCTAATAAGAGAAATTGCCGACAGACTTGAGTATTTAAGAGGTCTTGACAATAGGCGCGAAGAGGTCAGAAATTTAATCGAGGCTCAAGAAAAGCTGACCGATGAAATTTCAAAGGCTTTAGACGAGGCAAAAACCCTCTCTGAAATTGAGGACATATACAGACCCTTTAAGCCAAAGAGAAAAACAAGGGCATCTGTTGCAAGAGAAAAGGGGCTTGAACCTCTCGCTAATATGATTATGTCGCAGGAGGATGTAAAATTAATCCCCATTATTGCGGCAGAAGAATTTGTAAATGAAGAAAAAGAGGTAAACACTGCAGAGGACGCCTTAAAGGGCGCTATGGATATTATAGCTGAGGATATTTCGGATAATGCCGAAATAAGAAAAAGGGTTAGAAATTTGGTGTTTATGAACGGCATTATAAAATCGGTTGCCGCAAACCCTGAAAACGAAAGCGTTTATCAAATGTACTATGAATTTTCAGAAGCCGTTTCAAAAATTGCAGGCCATAGAGTGCTTGCGCTCGACCGCGGAGAAAAGGAAGGCTTTTTGAAGGTTTCTGTTGTGGTTGATGATGAAAAGCCGCTTTCTGCAATACAAAGGCTTACTATTAAAAATCAGTCACCCTGCGCTACCTGTGTAAGAGAGGCAGGAGAGGACTCGTATAGTAGACTTATTTATCCCTCTATTGAAAGAGAGATAAGAAGCGACCTTACGGATAAGGCGGTCGAGCAGGCAATCAAGGTGTTTGGAACAAACCTACATCAGCTTTTGATGCAGCCACCCGTAAAGGGTAAAATTGCCATAGGGCTTGACCCCGGATACAGAACCGGCTGTAAGCTTGCTGTTGTAGATGCAACCGGTAGAGTGCTTGACACCTCGGTTATCTATCCTACACACTCTGATGCTCAAATTGAAAAATCAAAAGCTGTACTAAAATCTATGATTAAAAAGCATAAGGTTGATGTTATTGCTATTGGTAACGGAACAGCATCTAAAGAAACCGAAATGTTCACAGCTTCTGTTTTGAGCGAAATTGATGACAAGGTTTCGTATATGGTTGTAAGTGAGGCAGGTGCATCGGTTTATTCGGCATCAAAGCTCGCTGCAAACGAGCTTCCCGAGTTTGATTTAACACTCAGAAGCGCTGTTTCAATCGCAAGAAGACTTCAAGACCCACTTGCAGAGCTTGTTAAAATTGAGCCTAAGGCAATCGGTGTCGGTCAGTATCAGCACGATATGCCGCCCAAAAGACTTGAAGAGGTGTTGGATGGTGTCGTTGAGGGCTGTGTTAACAGCGTCGGTGCCGATTTAAACACAGCTTCTCCTGCGCTTTTGTCACGCATTTCGGGTCTTTCATCGTCAGTTTGCAAAAATATTGTTGCGTATAGAGAGGAAAACGGCGAATTTAAGTCAAGAAATGAGCTTAAAAAGGTTTCAAAGCTTGGACCTAAAGCCTTTGAACAATGTGCAGGATTTTTAAGGGTTGCCGAGAGTAAAAATCCGCTTGATAACACAGCCGTTCACCCTGAGTCATACAGTGTAGCCACCAATTTAATCGAACATTTAGGCTTTTCGCTAAAGGATGTTAAGCTAAAGGGTAGTGAAATTAAAGAAAAGGCAGAGGAGATAGGCGTTTCTAAGCTTGCAGGCGAGCTTAATGTCGGCGTTCCTACCCTAACCGATATTTTAACCGAGCTTTCACGCCCTGCAAGAGACCCTCGTGATGAGCTTCCTCCTCCAATGCTTCGCACCGATGTTTTGGATATAAAGGATTTAAAAGAGGGAATGGTGATTAAGGGCACAGTTAGAAATGTAATAGATTTTGGTGTCTTTGTTGATATTGGTGTGCATCAGGACGGACTTGTGCATATTTCGCAAATTTGCAACAAGTTCATAAAACATCCGTCAGAGGTTTTAAAGGTCGGCGATGTTGTCGATGTAAAAATTCTTTCGGTTGATGTTAATAAAATGCGCATATCTTTAACTATGAGAGATATCTAACTTGAATTTAGGGGGATATTTATGAAGGTAACATTTTTAGGCGCAGCTCACGAGGTTACAGGAAGCTGTACCTTAATCGAAACCTGCGGACACAAGTTTTTAGTCGACTGCGGTATGGAGCAGGGAAAGGATATTTTTGAAAATCAAAGCCTTCCTGTAGCCGCTTCGGATGTAGAATTTGTGCTTGTAACACACGCACACATCGACCATTCGGGAAATCTTCCCTTGCTTGCTAAAAACGGCTTTAAGGGTAGTGTTTATTCAACCGAGGCAACAAGCTCGCTGCTTGATATAATGCTCAGGGATTCAACCCATATCCAAATGTTTGAGGCTGAATGGAGAAACCGTAAAGCAAAGCGCTCGGGCGAAAAGCCTTATGAAGCTCTTTATGATATGGAGGACACCGAGGTTATTCTCAGCCATCTTCGCCCTTGCAAATATGGAGAAAAAATAAGGGTGCTTGAAAATGTTGAGATACGCTTTACAGATGTAGGACACCTTTTAGGCTCGGCTTGCATTGAAATTTGGGTGACCGAAAATGGTGAAACCAAAAAAATGGTGTTTAGCGGCGACGTTGGCAATATAAACAGACCTATTGTTAACGACCCTCAAACTGTTGAAGAAGCCGACTGTGTTGTAATAGAGTCAACCTATGGAAACAGACTTCACGACGGCCACGCCGATAATATTAACACCTTAGCAGAAATAATCGAGCGCACCTTTAAGCGCGGCGGTAATGTTGTAATTCCGTCTTTTGCAGTGGGTAGAACTCAGGAGATACTTTATTATATAAGGCAGATTAAGGCAGAAGGCTTAGTTACAGGCTTTGATGGCTTTAAGGTTTATGTAGATAGTCCGCTTGCCGAGGAAGCTACAAAAATCTACATTCAAACAAATATCGATTCTATAGACACCGAAGCGGCAAAGCTTGTCAGAGAGGGAATAAATCCTTTCTGGTTTGATGGGCTTGAATGCTCCAAAACAAGTGATGAGTCAAAGGCAATAAACTTTGATGAAAGCCCAAAAGTTATCATTTCTGCCAGCGGAATGTGCGAGGCAGGCAGAATAAGACACCATTTAAAGCATAATCTATGGCGTCCCGAGTCTACAATTTTGTTTGTAGGATATCAGGCAGAGGGTACCCTCGGAAGAATTATCTATGAGGGCGCTAAAAAGATTAAGCTGTTTGGTGAAGAGGTAAATGTTAAGGCTGAAATTTCGCTTTTACCCGGAGTGAGCGGCCACGCTGATAGAGATGGACTTTATAACTGGCTCAGCGGATTTAAAAATAAACCTCGTGTTTTTGTAAATCACGGAAATGTAGAGTCTTGCGATGATTTCACCGAGTATTTAAAAGAGCGCGGCTATGATGCATTCGCACCATTCAGTGGCACAGTTTACAATTTCTTTGAGGATAAGCTTGAGGTTATAACCGAGGGTATTCCCATAAAGCCAAAGGAATTTGCTCACGAAAAAACAAGAAAGGTACACACAGACCTTGTCGATACAGTAGAGGAGCTTTTAAACTTGGCAAAAGCTTTAGACGGCAGAAGCAACAAGGAACTTATAAGCTTAACACAGTAGCTTCGCAAAATTATAAACAAAACCAGATAAACAAAAATCCGCCCGAAAATTTTCGGGCGGATTTTTTAGCAAAAAACAAGGCTTAAGGAAAATTCCTTAAGCCTCTTTTTTGACATTTAACAGTCAGTGCACTTAGATAGCGCGAGTAACCTTATTCGAGCGTAAGCAACGGCTGCAAACATGAATATGGCAAGGTGTACCGTTAACAAGAGCCTTAACTCTCATAACGTTGGGCTTCCAAGTTCTGTTAGAGCGTCTGTGTGAGTGAGAAACTTTAATTCCGAAAGTAACTCCCTTTCCGCAAATATCGCATTTTGCCATGAAAATGCACCTCCTTGATGCGTTTTTAAAAGCTCAAAAGCTAATAATCATTTCTTTTTCCGATTATCATATCGGCATAACATTGATATTTTAGCAAATATTTTTTGTAAAATCAAGTCTTTTTTTAATTTTTTTAAAAAAAATAAAATATGAATAAAACGCATAACTGTCAGCTATCTGCCAATATTTATAGTGAAAGGGTAAAATAGGCATTTTTGTTGTAAGGTTTATACAAAAATATTATTCATAGTTTGTAAAACTTTAGTATAAAACGCGCTTAACGCAAAGCAAATGTGCCCAAATGTTTGATTTTTTAAGATATGTGTGTTATAATGGGAACAATTGATAACACACGGGAGCACTAATTAAAAAAAGGAGAACTGTATGAAGTCAAGATTTAAAATAACCGTTGCGGCAATAGGCCTTGCCTCCACTGTTATAATCAGTGCGGCGGCAGCTCCTCTTTCGGATAAAATTGTTGCAGTGGATAACCTCGTTAATACAGGGGTTTCGGATGAAATAACCGAGCTTCCTATTGTAAACAGCGAGGAAACAACAGTAGAAAACACATTTATGCTTTTAGAGCTCGATGGTGATAATAAAAAAGTTGATACAACCATTAGCACAAGCTCACAAACACAAAGCACAAAGCCTTCTACAAATCAGTCAGCAAACACACAGTCAAATAAAGTACAAAACAACACTACCCCCGAGTCTAATAAAAGCGAGGGTGTTTCTCAAGGCGAAAGCGCTAACACACCGTCTAATGAAACTGCCCCTCAAACTCCCGCTGCACCGCAAATAACAGGTCCTACATTCACCTTCCCAACTACTCCCGTAGTCCTTCCCGTCGTTCGCGATGGCGGTAATGTAGCTCCCACATTTTCGGATGAAAGCGGCGAAATTTTATGGGTACAGGGTCAAAAACTGCCCGTAAAAGAAGCGCTAAAGCGCATTGTAAGTAATGAAGTTAATAATATGAATTATGAGGCTATTAAGGCTCAGGTTGTCGCAAGCCACACCTATGTTAAGTATTATAATGATTTAGGCGGCTCGGCAGGTGTGGGTATGAAGAATAGCTATGTAGTCGGCGGTGATGTTGATAGAGCCGTTGAAGAGGTTTATAACGAGGTTATGACCTATAACGGAAAGGCTATTTACTCACCTTATCACTCCTGCTCGGCAGGTAAAACCCAAACCTCAAAGGATGTTTGGGGCGGCGCGAGAGCGTGGCTTCAGAGTGTCGACAGTAGATACGACTATTTAGCGGATTATTATAATCCTTCTAAAAAAACCTACGCATTAACTCCTATAAAGTCGGTTTATAAGGTTAATAAAACCTTAACCGAAGAGCAGGTTAGAACACGTATTCAAAACAATCTTAAAATCACAGTTACAGGCTCGCCTGAAACCTGGTTTGAATTTTTAGATGAGAATAATAACGGAGTTACTTCGGGTGGTTATGTTAAAAAAATTAAGGTGTGTGGAAAAACCACTACAGGCGAGAAATGCAGAACAGCATTTTCGCTTCGCAGCGCAAGCTTTAATGTAACATATCAAAACGGTAAATTCACATTTACAACCCAAGGCTATGGCCACGGTGTTGGTCTTTCACAGTGGGGTGCACATTTTTATGCCGATAAAGAGGGCTGGAATTATAAACAAATTTTAAGCCATTATTACACCGGCGTGTCAATTTCACAAATTGGTTAATATTAAAAAATCCTTACATTAAAAATGTAGGGATTTTTTGCCCTAAAACACTTGAAAAGAGGGGAACTATGACAAACGACAGAGCAGTAGCATATATAAATCTTGAAAACCTAAGACATAACTTTAAGGTCATTAAAAGTAAGGTTAAAGAAAGCACTAAGGTAATGGCTGTTGTAAAAGCAAATGCCTATGGTCACGATGTTAAAATTATAGCTGACGAACTTGATAAATGTGGTGCTGATATGTTTGCTGTTTCGAACATAAGTGAAGCATTAGAGCTTCGCTCAGTTATTCCCCATAAGGATATTTTGATTTTAGGGTTTACCCATCCAAGCCTTGTGAAAATGCTATACGATAATAATTTAACCCAAACCGTGTATGGCGTTGAGTTTGCAGAGGAAATTTCTAAAGCCTGTGTTCTTGCAAATGTTGAAATAAAGGTGCATTTAGCTTTTGATACGGGTATGAACAGAATAGGGTTTAAAGACTCTCAAAACGCGGTAAAATCAGCGAATTTAAAGGGATTTAAGGTAGAAGGAGCGTTTACCCACTTTGCCTGCGCCGATGAGAATACAGAAAAAGCCCGAGAGTTTACCAAAAATCAGTATGATACATTTTTAAGGCTTGTAAATGAAACTCGCGCTGCAGGAGTAGAGCTTCCTTTATTACACTGTGCAAACAGCGCGGCTATATTTAAGTATCCTGAGTATCAGCTCGATATGGTGCGCACAGGAGTTATTACATACGGCTTAAAGCCGAATAACAGCGATGATGTAAATTATAAGGGCGTAAAGCCGGTTATGAGCATCTCCTCAATGATTTCTCACGTTAAAAACATAAAAAAAGGTGACTGTGTTGGCTATGGCGCCGAGTTTGTTGCCGATAGAAATTTAAGAGTCGGAACAATTCCGATAGGCTATGCCGACGGTTACAGACGAAAATATAACACAGGTTATGTTTTAGTAAACGGCAAAAAGGCGAAAATTCTCGGCAGAGTTTGTATGGATCAGTTTATGATTGATATTACAAATATAGATGATGTCGGTGTTTTAACGCCGGTAACACTGCTTGGAAAAAATGGTGATGAGGAAATAACCTGCGAAATGTTAGCAAATAGCATAAACACTATAAGCTACGAGGTTGTAACAGGATTTACTAAAAGACTTACAAGACAAAAAGTATAGTTTTATTATTAAAAAAGAAAAAAAGGACTAAAGACTCAAAAAAGAGTCTTTAGTCCTTTTGCTTATAGTTAAAGCTTATTGGTTTTCGATGTTTTGAGGACTTTGCTGAATGGGAACCTCTGAAACAGAATTAAATTCGGGATTGATAGTTCCTATATTGTTGGCATTAAAATAGGGGATAGGCTCCTTTGATGCAGCGCAGATGAGAAGGAATATAGGCTGAATGCCGCTTATAAAGATAGAAAGCACTAAAAATGCAACTGCACTGTCAGGCTTAAAGAATTTAAAGATTTTATAGTAAACGATATACTCATATACTATTAGCGCAATTGCGACGCCAAACATTCCTAAATATAATAAAATTATAACAATAAATGCAATGATTATGGAAAGAGTGGGAGCTGCTACAAGAGAATGACCTGTATATTCGTTTACGCCCATAAATCCGGCAGCAATTCCTAAGGCAAATGCGGCAATTAAAACAAGAAAACAAAGTCCGAGTGTAATAATGCTAAGGGTTAAAAGGGTTTTGGCATATTTTTTCTTTTGTCCCTGAAGCGCGCAGGCTTTATCAGCAATTTGGCCGAGCTTGTAGATCTCGGCGATGGGAATAAAGCCTAAAAATCCGTTGTTAATATTAAGCCTTTTACATAGCTTTAAAATAGATACACCGTATAAAACATAAATTGCTACACTGATTAAAAATAAAAGACCGTATACTGCTAAAAAGATTATTGCAATATAGCTTGCGTTCATAGTATTCATAAAACACCCTCCGTTTGATTTTATATTTTTTTATGATACAACATTAATAGGCTCACCGTTTAAAAATGAGCG
>JAFSGZ010000076.1 GCA_017440545.1 Oscillospiraceae bacterium | reverse complement strand
TTTACCGACTGCCTTTATGGCAGACACAAAATCATAAAGTGTCTGGCCCTTATAGACGCTGTCGCTTGCAAGCCTTATAAACTCCTCTTTTCTGTGAAGGGTGTTTCTGTGAAGCGGCGTCATCAAAATAACCTTTATATTGGGGTTTGAGTTAAAAACATAGTTTAAAATTGCATTTAGGGCGCCGAAAAAGGTGTTATCCTCTTTTTTATCGTCTATGCTTCCGATGGGTGTGCCGCCGCCAAAATCATTTACACCAACAGCCATTATAAAAAGGTCAGCCTCTTTAAAATCGGTTTTTAAAACAATTTCAAGCTGTTCCTTTGCCTTATGGCCGCCGACAGCGAAATTGCCGACATCTATAAGCCCCAGCCTTTCATTTAAAAGGGTTGGATAGCCGCGGCAGATTTCATTGGGGGTGCTGTAATTATACTCGTTTGCGCATTTATAAGGCTTTTTATCAAAAGCCATTATACTATCGCCAAAATAAATGGTTTTTATATTTTTCATATTAGTCTACAAATTCTTTTACGCATCTCTCGTAGGCGGCTACGGGGTCAGCGGCAGCGGTTATGGGTCTACCAACTACTATATAATCGGAACCAATCTCTTTTGCTCTTTGAGGGGTTGTAACTCTGACCTGGTCGCCAACATCGCCATCAGCAAAGCGCACACCGGGGGTTACTGTTAAAAACTCGTTTCCGCAAACGCTGTGTACCTTTTCTGCCTCTAAGGGTGAGCATACAACGCCGTCAAGTCCTGCCTTTTTAGCATTCTGAGCGTAGTGCATTACAACCTTATCAAGAGGCTCATTTATGAGAAGGTCCTCTGTCATTCTTTCCTGACTTGTTGAGGTTAGTTGTGTAACGGCAATTAAGAGAGGTCTTGTGCCGTCAGCTCTTGTTAAGCCCTCGATTGCGGCTTCCATCATAGAAACTGTGCCCGAGGCGTGAAGATTACACATATCAACGTCTAAATTTGAAAGCACGCTCATTGCCTTTTTAACTGTGTTGGGAATATCGTGAAGCTTTAAATCGAGGAAAATTTTATGGCCTCTTTTTTTAATCTCTTTTACAATTTCGGGGCCTGCGCCGTAAAAAAGCTCCATACCGATTTTTACATAGGGCTTTCTGCCCTCGAATTTATCTAAGAAGCTTAATACTTCCTCTTTGCTGCTGAAATCGCAAGCAACAATTACATCCTTACCCATTATGAGCTCCTCCTATTATATCTTTTAAGCTTTGTATATCATATTTTTGCATAACCTTTGGAAGATTATCAACTATTTCGCTGCAAACAAAGGGATTTATTAAATTGGCAGCGCCTATCTGAACAGCACTTGCACCCGCGAGCATCATTTCAATTACATCCTCTGCCCTTGAAATGCCGCCAATGCCAATTATGGGAATATTTACAGCCTCATACACCTGATACACCATTCTAAGTGCAACGGGTAATATTGCATTTCCCGAAAAACCGCCCATTTTGTTAGCAATTACGGGTTTCTTTGTTTTTAGATTAATTCTCATACCGAGGAGGGTATTTATCATACTGATTCCGTCGGCACCCGCGTCTTCTACCGCCCTTGCAATTTCTACAATGTCGGTTACATTGGGGCTGAGCTTAATATAAACGGGTTTAGTTGTTACTGCCTTTACATTTTTTGTAACCTCTGCCGCCATATTTTTGTCTGTTCCGAAAGCAAGTCCGCCGCCGTGTACATTGGGGCAGGAAATGTTAATTTCCAAAATGCCGACCTGCTCCTCCTTGTCAAGCTTTTCGGCAACAGCCACATATTCGTCTATCGAAAAGCCGCCTATATTTGCAATAACAGGTTTACTAAAGCATTTTTTTAGCTTTGGTAATTCCTCATTTATAACAGCCTCAACGCCGGGGTTTTGAAGTCCCACGCTGTTAATCATACCCTCGGGGCACTCGGCAATTCGTGGGGTGGGGTTTCCAAAGCGGGCTTCTAATGTTGTTCCCTTAAAGGAAAAGCTTCCCATTTTGTTTATATCAAAAAGCTCGGCATATTCATAGCCATAGCCAAAGGTGCCGCTTGCCGCCATTACAGGATTTGAAAATTCGATACCACTTAAGGTTACTTTAGTGTCTACCATATTATCTCCTCCTTTAAAAGCACGGGGCCGTCTTTACAAATTCGTTTGTTTCCGTATTTAGTTTTACAAGAGCAGCCCATACAAGCGCCAAAGCCGCAGCCCATTCGCTCCTCAAAGCTAAACTCTCCGCCTGTTTTTGTGGCGTTATACACTGCCTTTAGCATAGGCTCGGGGCCGCAGGTGTAAAAATAGGTGTAGTCAATGTTATCTAAAGCGTTTGTAACAAAGCCCTTTACACCCTCGCTTCCGTCAACGGTTGTGACAAAAACGCTTGCGCCGAGCTTTTCAAATTCCTCTTTATAAAAGACCTCTAATTTGCTGTTAAAGCCTAAAATGACGCTGACCTCTTTGCCCTCTGCCCTTAATTTTTTGCAAAGGTTATATAAGGGAGGCACGCCAACGCCGCCGCCTATAAGAAGCGGCTTATTACCTGAATTTTCAAGGTTATAGCCATTTCCGAGCCCTACTAAAACATCAAGCTTCTCCCCTGCCTTCATTTCAAAGAGCTTCTATGTGCCCTCACCTACAATTTTGTAGATGAGGGTTAAGGTTTTTTCATCATAATCGCAAACAGAAATGGGGCGTCTTAAATAAAGGCCATCTATTTTAATATTAACAAACTGTCCCGAGGCGGTGATTCCGCTGGTGTCGCCCTCTAAGACTATTTTAATGGTGTCCTTTGAAAGCGGCTGCTGTTTTAATATTTTAAAAATTACCCTTTTCATTTTAACTCCTTTTATGCATCAATGGTTGAGATGCAAATGGTGGTTTCCTCTAAAACATCTAATAAGATTTTAACTGTATCAAGTGAGGTAAAGATGTTAACATTATTCTCGGTTGCGAGAAGTCTTATCTGCTGACCGTCTTTCTTTGTTGAGCTTGACGAGCCGATGTCGCTTGTATTAATAAGGTAGGAAATATAGCCCTTTCTTATAGCGTCGGGGATTTCCTCACTGCCCTCGCTGATTTTCTTTAAAATGTGTGTACGGATACCGTTTTTCTTTAAAAATTCGCCTGTGTTATGTGTTGCCTGAATGTTAAAGCCAAGGTTATAGAAGCGGCGAATTAAGGGGAGTGCTTCCTCTTTATCCTTATCGGCTACTGTTACAAACACAGTTCCGTAGTTCTGAAGCTTCATTCCCGAAGCCTGAAGAGCCTTATACATAGCTCTGTAGAACTTATCGTCATAGCCGATTGCCTCACCTGTTGACTTCATTTCAGGCGAGAGGTAGGCATCTAAGCCTCTTATCTTATTAAATGAGAATACAGGAACCTTTACATACCAGCGGTCCTTTTCGTCGGGATAGATAGTAAATATTCCCTGCTCCTTTAAGCTCTTTCCTAAGATGACCTTTGTGGCAATATCGGCAAGGCTGTAGCCTGTTGATTTTGAAAGGAAGGGAACTGTTCTTGACGAACGGGGGTTAACCTCGATTATAAACACATTTTCGTCCTTATCAACGATAAACTGAATGTTATAAACACCGACAATGCCAATTCCGAGTCCGAGCTTTTTAGCATACTGAAGAATTGTGCCCTTAACCTTATCTGAAATGCTGAAGGGGGGATATACGCTTATAGAGTCGCCGCTGTGGATACCTGTTCTTTCAACAAGCTCCATAATACCGGGGACAAACACATCAACGCCGTCGCAAATTGCGTCAACCTCGACCTCTTTACCCACAATGTATTTATCAACCAAAACGGGCTTGTCCTCGTCGATTTCAACGGCGGTTTTAAGATACTGTCTAAGCTGCTCCTCGCCGCCTACAATCTGCATAGCTCTACCGCCAAGCACAAAGCTGGGGCGAACAAGCACGGGGTAGCCAATTTCTGAAGCTGCCTTTACGCCGTCCTCAATGTTTGTAACGGCTCTGCCCTTGGGCTGAGGAATATTTAAATCCTTTAAGATTTTCTCAAATGAATCTCTGTTTTCTGCGCGCTCGATGGCGTCACAGTCGGTGCCGATTATTTTAACCCCTCTCTTCATTAAGGGCTCGGCTAAATTAATTGCAGTCTGTCCGCCGAGCGAAGCGATTACACCCTCGGCATTTTCGAGTGCCAAGATGTTCATAACATCTTCTGTGGTGAGAGGCTCAAAATAGAGCTTATCAGCGGTTGTATAGTCGGTTGAAACGGTTTCGGGGTTATTATTTATAATAATAGCCTCATAGCCCGACTCTTTAATTGTCTGAACGGCGTGAACTGTTGAATAGTCAAACTCAACGCCCTGACCGATTCTTATGGGACCTGCGCCGAGCACAACAATTTTCTTTTTATCAGAGCGAATGCTCTCGTTTTGTCCCTCGTAGGTTGAGTAGAAATAAGGAATGTAGGCGTTTGTGTGGCAGGTGTCAACCATTTTATAAATGGGCATAACCTTGTTTTCCACTCTCATATTAAATACAGCTAATTCGTCGCAGTTCCAGAGCTTTGCAATAAACTTATCGCTAAAGCCCATCTTTTTAGCTGTTTTAAGGGTTTCTAAATCGTGATTTTGTGTGAGTACCTTTTCAAAGTCAACAATTTCCTTAATGGTGTCAAGGAAAAGGTTTGTAATTTTTGTAAGCTCGTGAAGCTCTTTAACAGAATGTCCGCGGCGCATAAGCTCTGCGATAGCATAGATGTTGTCATCTCTGAAATCTTTAAGATAGGTGAGCATTTCGTCATCTGACATTTTGTCGAATTTTGCCATATGAATGTGGCAAACGCCGATTTCAAGCGAGCGAATTGATTTGAGCATACACTCGCAAAGTGAAGAGCCGATGCCCATAACCTCGCCTGTTGCTTTCATTTGGGTGCCGAGCTTATTTGTGGCACTTGCAAACTTATCAAAGGGGAAGCGGGGGAATTTTGCTACTACATAGTCAAGTCGAGGCTCAAACGCAGCGGTTGTGTTGGCAACTGTAATTTCCTCAAGTGCCATACCAACGGCAATTTTTGCAGTTACCCTTGCGATAGGATAGCCGCTTGCCTTTGAAGCTAATGCCGATGAGCGTGAAACTCGGGGGTTTACTTCTATGAGATAATACTCTGACGACTCGGGGTTGAGCGCAAACTGAACATTACAGCCGCCCTCAATTTTAAGCTCTCTTATGAGCTTAATTGCGCTGTCGTTGAGCATTTTTAAGTCGTGGTCGTTAAGCGACAAGATAGGGGCAACAACGATAGAGTCGCCTGTGTGAACGCCGACGGGGTCTAAATTTTCCATTCCGCAAATGGTGATGGCGTGGTCGTTTGAGTCGCGCATAACCTCAAACTCAATTTCCTTATAGCCCTTAACGCTCTTTTCAATTAAAACCTGATGTACGGGCGAAAGCTTAAAGGCATTTATACCGATTTCAACAAGCTCTTCTTCTCGGTATGCAAAGCCGCCGCCTGTGCCGCCGAGTGTGAAAGCAGGGCGAAGCACTACGGGGTAGCCTATTCTTTTAGCTGCCTCTTTAGCCTGCTCTAAATCGTATGTTATCTCGGAAGGAATAACCGGCTCACCGATTTTTTCGCAGAGCTCTTTAAACATCTCTCTATCCTCTGCGCGCTCAATGCTCTCGCTTGAAGTTCCGAGAAGCTCTACTCCGCACTCATGAAGTATACCCTTTTTCTCAAGCTGCATTGCGAGGTTAAGACCTGTCTGTCCGCCGATGCCGGGAACAATGGCGTCGGGACGCTCGTGTCTTAAAATTTTTGCAACATATTCAAGTGTTAAAGGCTCCATATAAACCTTATCGGCAATTTGGGTGTCGGTCATAATGGTTGCGGGGTTTGAGTTTACTAAAACAACCTCGTAGCCTTCCTCTTTAAGTGCCAAGCACGCCTGAGTGCCTGCATAGTCAAACTCGGCTGCCTGACCGATAACGATAGGGCCTGAGCCAATGATTAGAATTTTTTTAATGTCGGTTCTTTTTGCCATTTTAAAACTTCCTTCCGAATTTATATTTAAATTTTTTACTTTTTATAGGCTACCTTGCCGCCTTTTACATTTAAAAGGCACTCGCCAAACACCTTTTCATTTTCAAAGGGGGTGCTTTTTCCCATTGAGAGAAAATCGCTCGGGTTTATAGTATATTCCTTTTCTAAATCCCAAACGACAAAGTCATTTTTATTCAGCTTTAAATTAAAGCGTTTTATGGGATTTAAAACAAAGAGTTCTAACGCTCTTTGAAGGGTGATTTTATTAGTTTTTACAAAATGAGTGTAAATTAAGGGAAATGCTGTTTCAATTCCAACTACACCCATAAGGCTTTTTTCAAGACCTTTGTTTTTTTCCTCTGCGCTGTGCGGCGCGTGGTCGGTTGCTATCATATCTATGGTACCGTCGCAAATGCCCTCAATAAGTGCGAGTCTATCCTGCTCGCTTCTTATGGGCGGATTCATTTTAAATCTGCCCTCGTCCTTTAAATCCATATCATTTAAAATAAGGTAATGCGGGGCGGTTTCGCAGGTTATATCAAGCCCCTCTTTTTTTGCGTTTCTGATAAGCTCGACGCTTTCCTTAGTTGAAATATGGCAGACGTGGTATTTAGCTCCCGTTTCTCTTAAAAGCTCTATATCTCTTTTAATAGGACCATATTCGCTCTCGCTGCATATTCCTCTGTGATGATTAATTTTTGCATATTCTCCATCATGGATATATCCGCCGTTTAAAAGGCTGTTATCCTCGCAGTGCGCAACAATTACCTTGCCAAGCGCCTTTGCCTTTAGCATAGCCTCTTTCATAAGCTCTCTACTTTGCACCCCTCTGCCGTCGTCCGAAAATCCGACTGTGTAGGGTGCCATAGCGTCCATATCCGAAAGCTTTTCCCCCTTTTGACCTACTGTTATTGAGGCGTAAGGGTAAACCGAAATTATAGCGTCATTGTTGATGGCTTTTAGCTGAGCGTTTAAGTTATCTATATTATCGGGCACGGGATTTAAATTTGGCATACTCATAACGGCGCTGTATCCGCCTCTTGCTGCCGCAAGGGTGCCTGTTTTTATGCTTTCCTTATAAATAAAGCCCGGCTCACGAAGATGCACATGCACATCAAC
>JAFSGZ010000075.1 GCA_017440545.1 Oscillospiraceae bacterium | reverse complement strand
TTTTTATCTCTTATCTGGTCTAAAACATATATAGTATCTCCCCCATCGGAGTAGACAGGGTCATAAAGTGACATTGGCTCAACTATGGCTTCAAGTGCCATTACAACATCTGACTTTTTCATTTTAAGCTCATTTGCAAGTTCAATTATTGTTGGCTCACGATTTAGACTTGCTATAAGCTTTTCCTTTGCCTGCATTGCTCTATATGCTACATCTCGAAGGCTGCGACTTACCCTTACCGAATTGTTATCGCGAAGATAGCGCCTTATTTCACCTATAATCATTGGAATTAAAAACTAATATTGAAAAATATATGGTAAAAAAGCGAACGGATTTTAAAAAATCTGTTCGCTTTTTTAATATTTATCTATCATAAGAAAGATTTGAACTTCGCCGTTTTTTAAAACTATTTTGTCTAAAAGCTCGCGAAGTATCTGTCTTTTATCACTTATCGTCATATACTCCCAGGTAGATTCAACACTTTTTATAAGCTCTTTTGTCTTATCGAGCTTTTGGGTGTTTAATTTTTGTTTTTTAGCTTCCTCGATTTTGCTCATAAGCCTTTTAATATTTTGGCGGGATAACTTTATTTGCTCTAAAAGGCTTTTATCGTCGTCAAGATATTTATAAAGACTTAATAATTTTTTTAAAGCCTTTTCTTCCCTTTCCAAAGCTTTTGAAAGGTTGTTTTCGGCGCTTACTTTAGTCGATTTAGTATTTTGAGAAAGCTCAAAAGAAAGGTTTAATATTTCATTTACAACGGCAGTTTCCACCCTTTCTGCATCATATCTTATATTATCGCAGTTTATATCCTTTATCATATATTTTTTTGATGAGGGATAATGGCTGTAGCAGACTAATTTATAGCCGTCATTACCCCACTTTTGATAGCGCATTCTTCCGCCGCAGTTGCCACAATAAAGAAATCCACTCAAAAGGTGGGTGTTCTGCCCTTTAAAACGACTTCGATTTTTAATTTCCTCTTGGGTTTTTAAAAACTCATCCTCGTCTATTATTGCCTCGTGAAGTCCATTATAGGTTTCACCCCTATACACTATTTTGCCTGTAAGACTTTTGCGTTTTAAAATCTGGCTTACTATTCTATCACTTTTAAAGCCCAAGGCGTCGGATATACTTTGAGGCGACTGTCCCTCTAAATAGCGAGAAAACACCTCTTTTATTATCTCCTTTTCCTTTTCATCTACAATTAGAGTGTTTTTATCTCTATCGTAACGATAGCCAAACGGCACCTTCCCGCCGCCCTGCCATTTGCCGCTTTGAACACGTTTTAGCATCCCCTGCTTTGTTTTAGTTACAATGTTGTTTCTATCAAGCTCGGCAAAAACGGCTGTTATTTGCATCATCGCTTTACCCATCGGATTTGAGGTGTCTATATCCTCGCTAAGCGACACTATATCGCAGTTGTTCTTTTTTAGCTCGTCATCAATAAAAACAATAGTATCGCGTAGGCTACGGCTTAATCTATCAAAGCGATAGACAATAAACTTTTCGACTCTACCCTCTCTTATATACTCTATTGCTCTTTTTATGGCAGGTCTATCCATATTAGTGCCGCTATAACCATCGTCCTCAAAATAAACAGCATTTTTAATGTCGTGCAGTTTACAATAGTTTTCAAGCTTTTCCTTTTGAATATCAAGTCCATAACCAAACTCTGCCTGCCTTTCGGTTGAAACACGAGCATAAGCTACTGTAAATTTATCATCTTTGGGGACCTCTTTTAAAAACACCGACATTATTTAACCTCAAAGCCTTGTGTTTTAATAGTATTCTCGTATACTCTGTTTACAATTTCATTAATCTTTTCATTTTTTATTTTTATATTCTGCTCTTTTAATTCCTTACCGTTTACATAAATCTTAACATTCATAAAACCACTCCTTTTAAATTATTGTTGGCACAAAATGAGTGGTTTAAACAAAACACAATATAAAAGCTAAAACACCCACAGATTTAAAATCTGTGGGTGTTTATATTTTAGAACAAGCCGCTTATAACGCCATTTGAATCGACATCTATTTTTTCTGCGGCGGGAACTTTAGGAAGCCCCGGCATTGTCATTATATCACCGGTTAAGGCTACTATAAAGCCTGCTCCTGCAGAAATTTTAATGTTTCTAACGGTTACTGTAAAGTCCTCGGGAGCGCCGAGCAAATCCTTATTATCAGAAAAGCTATACTGTGTTTTTGCCATACATACAGGAAGCTTATCAAAGCCGAGATTAGTTAAGTTATCTATTTGCTTTTTAGCATTTTGAGTGAATGCAGCGCCTTTGCCTCTATAAACCTTTTTAACGATTTGGTCGATTTTTTCTTCGATAGAAGCATCTAAATCGTAGCTGAAGGTAAAGTCATTCTTCTCTTCGCAAAGCTTAACAACCTCATTTGCAAGCTCGATGCCGCCGTTTCCGCCCTCTGCCCAAACATTTGATAAAATAACATTTACGCCGAGCTTTTTGCACTCGTCTATTACAAGTTCTATCTCACTGTCTGTATCTGTGGGGAAGCGGTTTACTGCTACCACACAAGGAAGCTTATAAACATCCTTAATATTAGAAACATGTCTTAAAAGGTTAGGAATACCCGCTTTGAGAGCCTCTAAATTTTCATTGTTTAAATCCGCTTTTAAAACACCGCCGTGCATTTTAAGAGCTCTTATTGTTGCAACCATTACGACTGCCGAAGGGGTAAGCCCTGCATAGCGGCATTTAATATCCAAGAATTTTTCGGCGCCGAGGTCAGCTCCGAAGCCTGCTTCGGTTACTGTATAGTCAGAAAGCGCCAATGCCATTTTAGTTGCAATTACAGAGTTACAGCCGTGGGCAATATTTGCAAACGGGCCACCGTGAACAAATACGGGTGTTCCCTCTAAAGTTTGAACAAGGTTAGGCTTTATAGCGTCCTTTAAAAGAGCTGTCATAGCGCCGTGTGCCTTTAAATCACCTGCTGTTACCGGCTTTTCATCATAGGTGTAGCCAACAACAATTTTGGAAAGTCTATCCTTTAAATCGTCGATAGAATTAGAAAGGCACAAAACTGCCATTATTTCAGAAGCAACTGTTATATCATAGCCGTCCTCACGAGGAACGCCGTTTACTCTGCCGCCGAGACCATCGGTTACAAATCGAAGCTGACGGTCGTTCATATCAACACAGCGTTTCCAGGTTATTCTGCGAGGGTCGATATTTAAGCTGTTTCCCTGATAGATATGGTTATCAAGCATAGCAGCAAGAAGGTTATTTGCGGCGCCTATTGCGTGAAAGTCGCCGGTGAAATGCAGGTTTATGTCCTCCATAGGAATAACCTGAGCATATCCACCGCCTGCGGCTCCGCCTTTAATTCCGAAAACGGGGCCAAGAGATGGTTCTCTTAAAGCTGCTATTACATTTTTACCAATTTTGGAAAGCGCATCGGCAAGGCCTATGCTTGTAGTGGTTTTTCCCTCACCTGCGGGGGTGGGAGTAATAGCGGTTACTAATATAAGCTTACCGTTTTTACCGCCGTTTTTCATAGCCTCTAAGCTTACCTTTGCCTTATATTTGCCGTATTGCTCGAGGTGTTCATCTAAAACGCCTGCTTTTTGAGCAATTTCTGTTATGGGTCTTAGTGTCGCGCTTTGTGCAATTTCTATGTCTGTCATAGCTATATCCCCTTTTATATGTATTTTTTATATTTTTCATATTTAGATATTCATCGGCACGGCGTATGTTGAAAAACGCACATTTTGAGAGATGTCAAAGTTGTCTATTGCCTTTATAAGTCCTATACAGCCAACTTGAAACAAATCATCTAAATTCTCGTTTCTGTTTAAAAAACGCTGAATTACACTTAAAACAAGCCTTAAATTACCTTCAATTAGCTTGTCCCTTGCAATCTTGTTTCCCTCTCTTGCCTCTTTTAAAAGCTCGATTTTTTCCTTTTCCTTAAGCACCTTTAAGCTTGAGGTGTTTATTGAGCAAATTTCCACCTTGTTATAATACATTTAATTCCCCCTTAACATAATTTAAGTATTACCAAATTATGAGGGTTAAATTCTTTTAAATTAACTTTTTTATCCTTTTTGCATATATTATTTAAAAGAGGTGGGCGTTTTGCGTTACATAGAAAAGAAAAGCAAAAAATCGGGTGTTATGTTTTATTTTACGGTTATACTACTAATATTCTCTATATTATTTGTAGTGTTTGAGTCTAAAGCACGTCCTGTAATGATTGCAAATCTTAAAATTTATGTTAAAACCTATGCTTCCTTTATTCTAAACGATGTTGTTTCTGATGAAATTTCAAACAGCGATTTAGAATATAACGATTTAGTTTCAATAAAACGTGATGACAGCGGAAATGCGCTTTCTATACACCTAAACTCTGCTGACATAAATAAGTTTAAAGCCACCATAAACAACACAGCCATAAAATCGCTTAGTCAGCTACAAGAGAAAAAGTTTGATGCTAATATTGGCAATCTAACCGGTATTGATTATATGATAGGCAGAGGACCTAAAATATATTATCCTGTTGAAGTTTCGGGCTTTAGCGAAAGTGAAGTTTTTAGCAGTTTTGAGGAAGCAGGAATAAATCAAACACTACATAAAATAAATTTAAAGCTTGATTTAACGGTTTATGCCTCTATTCCGGGGTATCAAACCTCTTGCGTTGTAAGCTCTGTTTTTTGCATTGCAGAAACTCTTATTGTAGGCTCAACCCCCAGCATATTTAAAAGCTAATTTATTTTCTCTTTTTCTTTTTTACCGAAAAGCCGAAATTTCCGAGTTTCTTTCCTAAATCGAAATACTCTCCGTGACAGTAAGCCACAAGCCTGCACTTATCAAGTCTTAATTTACCGCTATCGTCGATGTAATTTTCATCGACATGAACTGCCTTTATATTTGCAATAAACATATCGTGGGTGCCAAGCTTTTTAATTTCAACAACCTCGCACTCCAAATTTACGGGGCTTTCCTCTATTAAAGGCGCAGAAACAACGCTTGCCTCTTTTGCTGTTAATTTTAATTTTTTAAATTTATCCATTTTTGCGCCTGTTCTAACTCCGCAAAAATCGGTAGCTCTGACAAGCGAGCGAGGAACTAAATTTATAACAAAAGAGCCTGACTCTTTAATTATATTATAAGAATGTCTTTCGGGACGAACCGAAATGTAGGTCATAGGCGGGTCGGAATTAATTATTCCCGTCCACGCTATTGTTAAAGCGTTTGGTTTCTCCACACTGCCACAGCTAACTAAAACTGCAGGAACAGGTGCAATTAAAGGAGAAGCCTTCCATACTACCTTTGACATAAAAAACTCTTTTCTTTTTAATATTTTTTGAATAAACGCGGCGATAATACTTAAAATAACCTTGTGACACAAACTTTTTTGTTAGTTAAAGGAGGAATATGTGTGAAGATTATTGATAGAATAGCTTTACTGCTTTCCATTATAGGTTCACTTAACTGGGGAAGCATCGGGCTTTTTCAATTTGATATCGTCGCTTGGATATTCGGCGGAACAGATGCTATGCTCAGCCGAGTGATATATACATTAGTCGGTCTTGCGGGACTTTGGTGTATATCTCTTTTATTCAGAAGCAGAGAAGACTAACAAACCATTACTTTTAAGGGAAATCGGATGCAGCCGCATCCGATTTCTGTATTGTAAAGGTTTTTATCTTTACTTATCTTCTTTATCTAATGTTTTAATATGGAGCTCTTTGAGCTGAACATCATCAACAGACGAGGGGCATTCTGTCATAAGTTCCATCATGTTTTGAACCTTGGGGAAAGCTAAAACATCTCTTAAGCTTTCTGCTTTTAGCATAAGCATAACGAGTCTGTCAAGTCCTATACCCATACCGCCGTGTGGAGGTGCACCATAGGTAAATGCATCGGTTAAGAAGCCGAACTTCTGATAAGACTCTTCATCAGAAAGTCCTAATGCCGAAAACATCTTCTTTTGAAGCTCGGGATTTGTAATTCTGATAGAGCCGCTTGAAAGCTCAATGCCGTTTAAAACAAGGTCATAAGCCTTTGCTCTTACATTACCCTTATCTGTATCGAGAATAGGTATATCCTCTTCCATAGGTGATGTAAATGGGTGGTGCATAGCAACAAAGGTGTTTAAATCCTCATCCCATTCAAAGAACGGGAACTCTGTTATCCACAAGAAGCACCATTTATTTTCGTCAATTACTCCCATTTTCTTTGCACACTCAACTCTAAGCATACCTAAAATTGAGAGAACGTTTTTATTCTTCTCGTCAGCGATTACTAAAATCAGGTCGCCCTCTTTGGCGTCCATTTTAGATATAATAGCGTTCATTTCTTCTTCTTTTAAGAACTTAGCAAAGCTACTTTGTATGCCATCAGCATTAAGCTTTGCCCAAGCCATACCCTTACCGCCAACACCTCTAACCTGCTCGGTTAATTTATCAATTTCTTTTCTTGAGAAGCTGTTTGCTCCGCCGTTTATGCAGATAGCTCTGACGCTTCCCTTATTAGCAGCCGAGGAAAACACTGAAAATTCACAGTTTTTAACCTCATCTGTTAAGTCAACAATTTCATAACCAAAGCGAACATCAGGCTTATCCGAGCCATATTTTTCCATTGCCTCTTTATAGGTCATACGACGAAGAGGGGTTTCGATTTCAATATCTAAAACCTCTTTAAATACGTGCTTTACAAGTCCCTCACCGATATTTAAAACATCGTCGATATCTACATAAGACATTTCAAGGTCAATTTGAGTAAACTCAGGCTGACGGTCAGCTCTTAAGTCCTCATCTCTAAAGCAACGTGCAAACTGAACATATCTGTCAAAGCCTGCAACCATTAAAAGCTGTTTATAAAGCTGAGGTGACTGAGGAAGTGCATAGAATTTACTTTCGTGAATTCTGGAAGGCACCAAAAAGTCGCGTGCGCCCTCGGGGGTTGATTTAATTAAAATTGGAGTTTCAATTTCGATAAAGCCTTGATTATCAAAATAATCCCTTGCAGATTTCACAATTTTATGTCTTGTAATAATATTCTTTTGAAGGTCGCTTCTTCTTAAATCAAGGTATCTGTATTTTAAGCGAAGTTCGTCCTTAACAGTCGAATTTTCGACAATTTCAAAGGGAGGTGTTTTAGCCTTTGAAAGAATTCTAAGGTCATTTACCTCAACCTCTATTTCACCTGTTGGAATTTCATAGTTTTTAGATTCTCTCTCACGAACTGTTCCCTCTGCCATTACAACATACTCGCTTCTAACGCCTTTAGCAAGCTCGAAGAGATTTGAATCAGTGTTGTTATCAAAGGCAAGCTGTAAAATACCTGTTCTGTCGCGAAGGTCGATAAACTGAAGTGTGCCTAAATTTCTTGCTCTCTGAACAAATCCGCACACTACAACCTTTTGTCCAATATTTTGTGTATTTAAAACGCCGCAATAATGGGTGCGTTTTAAGCCTTTCATTGTATTATTTTCCATTTTTATTCCTCCATACCGCTTAGCGCTTCAAATGATTTTAAAATTGAATCGTAAGAGCCGCCAACCATAATATCAAAAAGCTCTGTTACAAAATTTTCATCTATTGAAATTTCGGTTTCCCCGCCGCTTTGCATATTTTTAAGTTTTGCCTTTTTATTTTCTATTTCATCGTCGCCGATTACAAGCGAATACTGTGCATCGATTTTATTTGCATATTTCATTTGCGACTTTACGCCTCTACCCATAAGGTCCATTTCGCAAACTAAATCCGCATCGCGTCCTTTTTTAATGAGCTCGATAGCCTTTTTAAAGGCATTTTCGCCGATGGCGGCAACGTAAAGGTCGCATTTTTGTGTGTCGGGAATTTCTGCACCAACAGCATCCATCAACAAAAGCACACGTTCCAGTCCTATTGCATATCCAAGAGCGGCTGTTTTGTTGCCACCTAAGGTTTCGACAAGTCCATCGTATCTTCCGCCGCCGCAAACTGTTCCCTGCGCGCCGATATTTTCTGACACAAACTCAAAAACAGTTTTGGTGTAGTAATCGAGTCCTCTTACTATTGTGGGGTTAACCTTGTAATCTATGCCCATTACATTTAGGTATTCCTTAACCTTTTCAAAGTGAGTGCTACACTCATCGCAAAGAAAATCGAGCACGTGGGGTGCATCTTTTGCAATTTTCTGACACTCGGGGCATTTACAATCAAGTATTCTCATAGGGTTTTTATTAAGTCTATCGTTGCAGGTACCGCAGAGCATATCCTTTTTACTTTCAAAATAGCTTTTAAGTGCCTCGTGATAGTTTTTACGGCAAACGGGACAGCCGATTGAGTTAATTTCTACCCTTAAATTACTAATACCTAATTGTTTAAAGAAATAATCTGCAGAGGAAATCATTTCGGCATCGGCGATAGGATTTTCGCTTCCAAAGCATTCCATACCAAACTGATGAAACTCACGAAGTCTTCCTGCTTGTGGCTTTTCATATCTAAAGCATGAGGTTAAATAAAATGCCTTTAAAGGAAGTGCCCCACCGAGAAGTCCGTGTTCAAGCACTGCTCTTACTGTTGAAGCAGTTCCCTCTGGGCGAAGTGTTATTGAGCGGTTTCCTTTATCCTCAAAGGTGTACATTTCCTTTTGAACAACATCGCTTGTGTCGCCTACTCCGCGGCAGAAAAGCTCTGTATGCTCAAAGGTTGGAAATCTTATTTCCTTATGTCCGAAAACCTCGGCAGTTTTGCGAGCAATTTCCTCTATATATTGCCATTTATAAGAATTTACCGGAAGAACGTCCTGTGTTCCTCTCGGCGCTGTGATATACTGGGCCATTTTATTTCCTCTCTTTTTTATAAATATAATATCCCCTTACAAAAGAGCGCAAAAACGCCTTTTTGTAAGGGGACGAGTTTTTATTCCCGTGGTGCCACCCCGATTGAGTGCAATTAGCACCCCTCTTTTAAAACGGTAACCGTGTTGGCGGGATAATGCCTTTTACATTATCGGCTCGCGAATGTCTTTCAAAAAATTCGTGCGAGGCATCTTTCAGCATATAATGCCCTCTCTGTGCGCCGTAATTTTTTTACTCTTTCGGTCTCTGCCTTTGAAATATAATTTTACTATTACTGATTTTTAACAATTTCGCGCCAATCAAGGTCGCCCCTGCCAAGTCCATGTATAAGCACTTCGGCAGTTGCCATATTGGTGGCAATAGCGATATTATTTACATCGCAAAGTCTTATAATATTATTATCGCAAGGGTCTGTATCTCTCTTATTGGGATTATTGGGGTCTCTTAAATAAAGAACCATATCAATTTCGTTCCACGAAATTTTAGCGGCAATTTGCTGGTCGCCACCCTGGTCGCCCGATAAGAGCTTTATTATATTAAGTCCTGTTGCGTCAGAAACCATTTTACCGGTTTTTGCTGTAGCAAACAAATTATGTTCACTTAAAATTTTTCTGTACGCAATACAGAGCTGAATCATCATTTCTTTTTTAGCATCATGTGCAATAAGTGCAATATTCACAGAATAGTTTCTCCTTCCATCATGATTATTTTATAATTAATGGGACATTTTTTCCGTTTAAGCGCTCTGAAAGATTTAAAAACGCCTTTACCCCTAAGCTTTGTTTAATTTCCTTTTTAGTTCTTTCCAAAGGATTTTTTGAAAGTAGCTTATCTTCGGGGATAACAGCCACAAGCTGTGCTCCTATCTGGTCGATTATGGCGTCTAAATCAGGAAGATACCTTTTATCTTCTTCTTTTTCAACACGATTTATTATTAGCTTTACGTCATTTACACCTGCATCAACCACAGCTTCTGCAGCCTTTTCAGCACCTCTTGTACTTACAGAGGTTGTATTGGTTACTATCAAAGCGGTGTTTGCTGAAATTGCAGCGCATTGAAGCTTTTCACCTATACCTGCAGGGGTGTCGATTATAACCACATCAAATTTTGAGCTTAAAAACTCGCAAAGCTTTTTAAATCTTTCAGGATTTATTTCAAAATCTACATTAGCGGGGGCGGCAATTATATTTAATTTCTCTATAGGACTAACCAAGGCCGCCGAAACGCTGCAGGCACCGCTTAATACATCGCCTAAATCGTAAACAACATTATCAATCCCGAGCATTACATCGAGGCATCTTAAACCCGAGTCGAGCTCGACTATAACAACGCTTTTATTTTGATTTATGAGGGAGTATGCCAAATTGACAGAAACAGTTGATTTTCCTGCGCCGCCTTTGCCCGAAGTAACAAGCATTATATTAGACATCTTATCCCCCTTAACAGAATTTTCATTCATATTACATATTACCAAATTTTAAATAAAATGTAAATAGCAATTTTGTCTTTTTTAGCTTAAAATTTCATTTTCAAGGGCAGGATAATTTGACTCTGTGCCATCAAAAAAGTATTTATCAAACACCTTTTTAACAATAGGTGCAGCTTTATTTCCATTAAAGCCCTCTTCTATTACAGCTGTAACAGAAAGCTCACAGTTTTCAAGGGGTCCAATAGCGGTAAAAATGGCATTTGCAGCCTTATTACCATAGTTTTCGGGAGAGCCTGTTTTACTTCCTACTCTTATGGGATAATTACCAAATGCCGAACGGCCCGTACCCTTTGTCGAAACTAAATACATTCCCTCTTTTACGCTTTCAAAAGCGCCGAGGTTGTCATCTAACGTGGATAAAACTTTGTCCTCATATTCGTAAATTACATCTTCATAGTTATAGCTTACAATTCTATCAACAATATGCGACTGCATTCTCACGCCGTTATTGCCGATAACGCCGTTATATACAGCTATTTGAAGTGGTGAAAACATACTGTCTGACTGACCGATTGAAGCCTGTAGGGTATCACCGGGATACCACTCGCGTCCGAGTGATTTTCTATACTCGGGACTTGCAAGTCTGCCTATATTCTCGGAAAGTTCTAAACCGGTTTCTTGGCCAAGTCCGAAATAATAGGCATATTCATTTATTTTATCTATTCCAAGTTGTCTTCCCAAATCATAAAAATAACAGTTACAAGAAACTCTGAGTGCATTTGCTACATTTAAGTTTCCGTGAAAGCCCATGCAGGTGAAATTCATACCGAGATATTCATAAATTCTATCGCAATTTATAGTGGTATGTTTATTTATGGTGCCGTTTAAAATTCCCGCAACACTCATAAAGGGTTTAAAGGTTGAGCCGGGGGCGTAGGCACCATTTATAGCTCTATTAAAGAGGGGCTTAACCTCATTATTTACAAGTTCGGAATAGTCCTTTGAATAGGTTGACAAATCATAAGAGGGATAGGTTGCGGCAACCAAAATATCTCCGTTTGTTGAGTTAATTGCAACAACTGCACCCGAGTCTGCCTCTTTTCCCTTTTTAGCGGCACTTGTGTTTGCAACCTCTATTATTCTATCTTCGAGCGCTTTTTGAGCTGTTAATTGAAGCTCACTATCGAGGGTTAGAACTATTGTATTTCCGGGGATTGGTTCGGTTTTAATTGATGTACTTATAACCTTACCGTTATTATCAAACTCAATAACCTTTATGCCGTCTTTGCCCTTTAATTGACTTTCGTATTTTTTCTCGATACCGGTTTTACCGACATAATCGGTTAATTTATAACCCTTATCCTTTAAAACTTTATATTCATCGGCGTAGATTGGGCCTATTGTACCTATAATATGCGGCGCAATAGTACCGTTTGGATATTCTCTTATACTTTCCTCGGATATACTGACACCAGGATGGGTTATACTTTTTTCTAATATTTTCGAAACAGTTGCCATTGAAACATCTCGTGCAAATGTGTAAGGAGTGCTTACTGTAAAGCCCTTTATTTCCATTTCATATCTAACGGCAACTATTGTACGAATTTGACTATTAGTATACTTTTTAAGGTCGACCTCATAACGCTCGCAAAGTGCATCCCAAACGTTATTAAAGGTTGCATATTCCTGAAGACTAAGGCGTTTTTTAAGTGCCGAGACAGCACTTGTTTGCTCGTTTTCAAATACATACGGCTCTTGTTTTGTTATAGGAATACTCTCATTAAAGGATTCGCCGTTTTTTGAAGTAATTTCGCTTGAAAGCAAAATTATATCGTTCAGGTTTTCCATTTCTATATAACTTTTATCAAAAATGACATTATAGCCTGTACGATTTGCCGCCAACGGAACGCCGTTTCTGTCAACTATTTCGCCTCTTGCGGCTTTGACTACCACTTCTCTTGTGTACCTTACATTTCCAACCTTGCGATAACCCTCGCCGTCGATTAACTGAAGCTGCATAAGTCGGATTATGAAAACAAGAAAGATAGCAGACAATAACGAAACGATTACAACGATTCGCGAGAGATTACCGTCTTTCCTTTTCATAAAATCACTTCCTTTTGCTTTTTATAAATCAGTCTATATCGAACTTTGCTTTTATAGGGCTTATCTTATATATCAGATAAATCAAAAAGTAAACTGCTATACCGAAAACAGAGGTTGCAATTACTGCCGAAATGCTCTGTCTTATAAAAATACTGAAAGCACCACTTAATCCTGTAAGCACAAAAAAGAAAAAGAAATCAAGAATGGTGTGTACAAGGCTTGCAATTAAAACAAGCGAGCAGACAGAAAGCGGCATAGGCATTATATAAAGCTTCATAACAAGCGAAGCGGCTACTGCAACAAGCATTAATATCAGCGCATTATAGCCAAACTGACGCTGCACCGAATAATCCCACAAAAGACCGCAAAAGAGAGCAAAAACAGCGCTTGGCACTATTTTTTCGAATGATGCAACTACAATTACAACGGGAATTAAAAACTGGATATCCGATAAAACAGAGAGCTTTGTTGGCGCTGTTTGAAAGCAAAAAAGCAAAACTGCCAAAGCGACATAAAGGCTCCATTTTATTAAATTTTTATATTTTTTTAGAGCCATTTTGCCTTTTTCTCCTTTTCTTTTATTCTGCTAAAGTTTCCTCTTCTTCTTGGGTGTTTTCTGTTTCTGCTTTAAGAGAAAACTTTTTTATTATTACAACATCGCTTACTTCTGTTACATCAACCACAGGCTTTATAACACCATACATAGAAACGCCCGAATTTTCAGCCTTTAAGGTTTGAATGGTTCCGAGAATTATGCCCTCGGGATAAACTCCGCCATCGCCTGAGGTTTCTATAATATCGCCTTTTTGAAGCGTTGTATTTCTCGGGAGAAGCTTTAATTTTGTATTTCCGTTTACAGCTAAATCAGCACTACCACCGACAACACCTGTTGACATTGTTCTTGCATTGTAAATACCGATATTAACATCGGGAGAAAGCACAGTTGTTACCACAGAATATGTGGGTGCAACATGGGATATAATACCAACCAATCCCTCATTGGTGATAACCGGATTATTAACCTTTATGCCGTTTAAACTACCTTTATTTACTGTGAATGTGTAGAAATTAAATTCATTATCGCGACCTATAACTGCGGCGCTTTGCATTTCAAAATCGGGACGAAGCTCTTTTATTTCAAGCGCTTTTTTAAGCTGTTCATTTTCGCTTTTATACTTTTCAAAATCGCTTGATTTTTTATAAAGCTCACTTATTTCGGCTTTTAATTTTTTGTTTTCTTCCTCTATATCCTTTGCATTTAAGAACATATTAAAAAAGCCGCCGACAGTGTTTGAAATTTTTGACGAAACATTTACAATAGGAGTTACTACTGTACCCACAACCGCTTCGGGAAGCGAAGCATAGTTTCCTCTTGCTGCTTGATAAATTATAATTCCAAGCACAAGTGCAAAAAGGCAGATTATAGCTTTAAAAGCCTTGCCCTTAAAAAAATCCTTCAAGTTAGCTTACCTCCTACCCCAATAATTTTGAGGGTATAAAACAGATGCAGACGGAAAAAGAGCTTTTCCGCCTGCGCTTTAAAAACTATCTTTTATTCATCGTCAAGCAGAACATCGCTGAGTCTGTCAATATCTTCGAGCATCATACCTGTTCCCTCTGCAACACAGTCAAGAGGATTTTCAGCAACGTGCACGGGGATTTTAGTTTCATGTGTGATAAGTTCATCAAGACCTCTTAAAAGAGCGCCACCGCCTGTTAAGGTGATACCATTATCAATAATATCTGCAGAAAGCTCAGGAGGAGTTGTTTCGAGGGTTGATTTTACAGCATCAACAATCATAGAAAGTGAATCGGCAAGTGCCTCTCTGATTTCAAATGCTTCAACTGTAATGTTTTTAGGAAGACCGTCAACTAAGTTTCTTCCCTTTATGGTCATAGTTCCCTCATTTTCATAAGGAAATGCCGAGCCAATTTCAATCTTTACAGCCTCGGCTGTTCTCTCACCTATTAAGAGATTATATTTCTTTTTGATATAGTTAATGATAGCTTGGTCGAACTGGTCGCCTGCAACTCTAACCGACTGAGCTGTTACAATGCCACCAAGAGAGATAACTGCAACCTCACTTGTACCGCCGCCGATATCAACAACCATACTACCAACAGCCTCGGAAATGGGAAGGCCTGCACCGATAGCCGCTGCCATAGGCTCCTCAATTACATTAACCTGCTTTGCACCTGCTTTATAAGCAGCATCCTTAACAGCGCGCTTTTCAACCTCTGTTACGCCAGAGGGAATACAGATTACAACACGGGGGCGTGAGAAAATAGAATTTCCGATAGCCTTTGAAATGAAGATTTTAAGCATTGTTGCAGCAATAGCAAAATCTGAAATAACGCCGTCCTTTAAGGGAGAAACAGCAACAATTGAACCGGGTGTTCTTCCGATTACCTCTTTTGCTTCTCTACCAACAAACTTAACGGTGTTGTTTTTTACATCCTTTGCAACAACCGAAGGTTCGCGCATAATAATGCCCTTGCCTTTCATATATACAAGTGTATTAGCGGTTCCTAAATCGATACCGATATCTTTTGAAAACATATTAAACAGCATAGTCAAATACTCCTTTTGTTAACTATATCATTTGTTTTAACATAATATATTTATTATAACCCTTTTTTTACCTTTTCACAATACAATTTATAAAATATTTTAAATTATTTTACAAAGCGCCTGTTTTATAAAGTCCACGAGTTTTATTCTCTATAAACTCAAGGCTTTTATTATTAATTCCCTTTAGAATTTTATTTACCTCTAAAACATCTTCAAAGGTGAAATGAAGATACAAAAAATCTAAATTTTCAAAATCCTGCGATTTAAAATCAAAAACAAGCGGCACTGTATTATAAATTTCTCTTATGCCATCGCGGCATACAAGCCTAAACCTTTTACCCATTCTATCGGTTAAAAAGCGTGGCCTTTTTTTACACTCATTACAGTCCGAAACATTCTTTATAGGGCAAGCACGGGTTATCATAAGCGGCAGATAACCATAAACAAGTGCTCCTAAATCTACAGGACTATTTAGCCTTTTTATACTCTTTGAGCTGAGCTCAAACGAAGCTACCGCAGAGGAAACTCCCGTTTGACTCAGCTTGTTTAAAGCGCATGAATTTACTGTATTCATAAAGGCGCCAAGCATTATTTCAAAGCCCATATTTTGAGCGATTTTTACTTGTGAATAGTTTTGACAAACCACCTTATTTACGCCTATTTGTTTTAAAGCCGAAAGGGATTTTTTGAGATTATCGTCATTTGAAAAGGCATGACGCCAAAGCTCGGCAATATAAACCACATTTAAAGCTTTAATTTTTTCGTTGTGCTTTAAAATCACATCAGCCGAAATTACTGCCTCATCAAAAAGTGGGATGTCGGCATTTTCAAGCTGCTCTAAAGTTTCAAAGCGGGCTATTATTTTTTGTTTTGTTTTAGTTTTTTTGGCACTTTTAAGCTCTTGTACCTCAAAAATTTCTCTTTTAATGGGCTGTGCGCGTTTTTCTAAAAGCTTTTGAGTGGCTTTTCGCCTCAAATCGTTTATGACCGAAGGAGAAACAAGCGCATTTTGTGTGGTGTTGATTTTTAAATTTTCTAAATAAAAAGGGGTGTCGCCAAGGCGGCTTACCTTTTCTCTTATTACATCCTCATTATTGCGGGGAGTTTCAGCTTTTAAAACCTCGTCGCCTAAAACGCTCACACAGTTTTGATTTTTATCAGTAAAGCAAAGCTCGGCTCTTTTATTTTCTATTAATGTAATTTCAGCAGACAAAGGCACGCTGTTATATTCTCGTCTGAAACTTTGGTGAATTTTTTTAATTGCAGATGCGGTGTTTTGACTATCATCCTTGCTTCTAAAGCCAAACATTGATTTATCGTTTTTACAAAGCAAATAGCCATCTGTAAAACCGCTTCTTGAGAATATATCGCGGCTAAGTGACAATATTTCTTCCTTTTCCGTGCCCTCTAAAGATGCCTTTACCAAAGACACTGCGGCGGCCACATATTCGGGGCGTTTCATTCTGCCCTCGATTTTAAATGAGTTTACTCCTATATCGGATAACTTATTTAAATGGTCGCAAAGTGACATATCCTTTAAGCTTAAATGGTGATTACCTTTGCCCGCGGCATTAAACTCAAGACGGCAGGGCTGTGCACATCTTCCGCGATTTCCGCTTCGTCCTCCCAAAACCGATGACATATAACACTGTCCCGAAACGCACATACACATAGCACCGTGGACAAAAACTTCAGTGTCTATTACATTTTTGTTGCAAATTTCTTTAATTTCATTAAAAGAAAGCTCACGCGACAAAACTGCTCTTTTAAATCCGAGTGATGCGGCAAACTCCGCTCCCAAAGGACTTGCAATTCCCATTTGTGTTGAAGCGTGAATTTCAAGTTCGGGGCAAATTTCGCGGCACAGGCTTAAAACTCCCAAATCTGAAACGATAAGAGCATCAACGCCTATTTGCGCGGCATTTGTTATAAGCCTTTTTACAGCATCAATTTCGCTGTCATAAACAGCGGTGTTAACAGCCAAATGTAGCTTAACATCGCGCTGATGACAAAATTCTACCGCCTTTTTAAGCTCGTCATTATTAAAGTTTTGAGCAGAGGCTCTTGCCGAAAACTCTCGGCTTCCGACATAAACAGCATTGGCACCACATCTTACTGCGGCAACAAGCGACTCAAAGCTTCCTGCAGGCGCAAGTATTTCAGGGGTGTGTGTTTTTAAAATATTGGCATTAAGCATTTAAATTAGTTTTCAGCCTTTAATCTGTCAATCTCACGCTCTAAACGCTCGATTTTTCTTCTTGCATCGTCGAGAGCAATTCTTGCTTTAGCTGTGTCCTGAATGTAATCATTGATTTGCATTCTCATTCTATCGCTCGACTCAGCTTCCTTATTCTTTTTATCTAAATAATCAAGGGCGCAAAGAACTGCTGCCGAGGTTGCTGTGAAGCGTGAGCTTCTTTGGCAAAGCTTTTTCATATCTGCATCAAGCTCGTAAGCAAGTTCTAATATGTATTCCTCGCTGTCCTCGGTTAAAACGGTGTAGTCTGTGCCATAGATTTTTACCTTTACCTTGTTTTGATTTTCCATAAATTCACCTCATTAATTTTTTAACACTGAAAAGGTTTTTGCCTTTACAGTATATTTTTATTATATATACACAATTTAGTATAACACAGCTTTTATCAAAATACAAAGCTTTTTTACATATTTCGCGGTTTTTATTTAAATTTTTCTTTCAAGGGTAACAAAAAGCCGTGTTATTTAATATAATAACACGGCAAAACCTTTACAGAGTCTTTATAAAATTAGTCATAATTCCGCTTTTTAAAACATCGCAAACGCCGTAGCTTTTACCCTCCTCTCCCGCTCTGCCGAGTGAGCCCGGATTAAAATAATATATTCCGTCGTCATATTCCATATATTTTTTATGGGTATGTCCGAAAAGCACTAAGCGCACATCGTTTTGTTTGGCTGTTCTTTTTATATTTACCATAGTACTTTTAACATCAAACACATCACCGTGGGTAAACATTATTTTGCCAAATTCCGTTGAAATAATATCAACTGCCGGAAGCGGACAGAAAAAGTCGCAATTTCCTTTTACGGCAAGAAACTTTTTTTCGGGGTAAAGGGCTTCTACATCACACAGCTCCTTATATCCGTCGCCGAGAAAAAATACTATTTCGGCATTGCTGTGTCTTTTAACAGCATCATTTAAAGCGAAAAAGTCGCCGTGGGTGTCTGAAATTACAAGTATTCTCATCTTTTTAATCTCCAAAGCTTAGGTTTTATTCTATTCTATCACACTTTTTCATAAAATTAAACAGGTGAATTTTTAAGGGAGCTGATTTATTTATGAACAGAAAAAATGATGACTTATTTAATATGGCTTCTAAAAAGCTTAATCTTTCAAAGGAGCAAATTAAAATTGCTGAAAAAAACGGCGGCAAGGAGCTTTTAAACAAGCTTTCAAACGATGACAAGGAGAAAATTAACAGCATTTTAAACGACCCACAAAAGACAAAAGAAATTTTATCGTCACAAAAGGCGCAAGCGCTTTTAAAGGCATTTTTCGGAGATAAATAATGGAGATAGATGAGAATTTACTTTCAAAGCTTTCAAGCTTCCTTAATAGCAGCGAAGGAAGTGAGGTTGTTTCGGGACTCAAAAATGCTTTAAATTTAGACGAGGATAAAGGCGGCTCGGATTTTAATTTAGGCTCGCTTTCCACCGCACTTTCGGGCACACCTTCAATTTTGGACGGCGTTAACATAAACAAGCTCATTCCGCTTGTTACTGCCATTTCTTCTGCCAAAACCGACGACAGAGCTGTTAATCTTTTAAACGCTCTAAAGCCGCTTTTAAGTGAGGAGAGGCGAGGTAAAATTGACAAAGCTGTGTCTATTATGAAAATACTTGCGCTATTGCCTATTTTAAAAGAGCACGGTTTTTCCATTACAGACCTTTTAAACTAAACTCGGGTGGTAAAATGAACAATGATTACAGCAGCAGAGAGTTTAACTCTATGATGGCCGATGCTATTAAAAGAGCCAGAGCCATGCAGGCAAGGGGCAGATTTAATAATCAAAGCAGCACTCCAAAAAAAGAGTTTCAAGCTCCGCAAAAAGAAAAAGAAGAACCTAAACAGAGGCAAGATACAAAGAAAGAGCAAGAGCCAAAAGCAAATACAAAAAAAGATGAGGACACGCCTTTTGATTTACCCTCATTTTTAAATCTTTCAAAAATGCTTGGTATAGATAATGACAGGCTTATTATTTTTATGCTCATTATGATACTTGCATCGCAAAAAGACAGCTTTTATACTGTTCTGGCTCTTTTATATATTGCATTATAAAAACCGACTGAAGTTTATTCGGTCGGTTTTTTGCTTGCATTTATAATTATATTTTTAATTTCTATCAAGACTATAAAGAAAAACAAAAAGGCAAGAGGCACTATAACAGCGCTTAGTTTTGAGCTACTAAAAAAAGAAACTGCGCCGCCTATGTGTTTTATAACTATGGTATCCTTACTGTTTAATATATCCAATGTGTAAAAATCGTCATAGTCGGTGTCTTTAATAATAACAAGCGAATTTTTAGTGATTTTGGTGTTTTCTATATCATTTTGTGCTATGTAGATTTTAAAGCCGAATACCTCGGCAGTGTTCTCGGGGGTTTTACTAAAAGAAACAAGACTTATAAAAATCGATAAAAATGCAAGAATGAATGAGAGTGAAGTAAATATTATAAGCGCAATTTTTTTAATAACTGCTAAAGCTTTTACTTTTTCCACCTTATCACTCCCCCATTACTACCTTAAAAATATATTATCACAAAATATAAGCTATTTCAACAAAATTCTAATTTAGATTAAAGCTTACAATAATTGACTTTTAGATTTAAAATTGGTATAATTTATTAGATAATAGGAATATTTTTATGGCTTATGAAAACACTAACTAAAATTAACTTTTAAAGGTGGATTTTATGAGTAACGAGCAAAACGAAAATATTCCCGAAGTTTCCTCCCCTCCTGAGAATAACGAGGAGCAAAAAAACGAGCTTGACAGCATTATAAAAATGGGCTCCATAACAAAAACCAGCGGAAAATATCCTATACATTGTCTTACTATTATAGGTCAGATTGAGGGGCATTACATTCTTCCCTCACAAAACAAAACGACCAAATACGAGCATATTATTCCAAGTCTTGTTGCGGTTGAAGAAGACGCTGAAATTGAAGGTCTTTTAATTATTTTAAACACCGTTGGCGGAGATGTCGAAGCAGGACTTGCCATTGCCGAGCTTATTTCGGGTATGCGAAAACCGACAGTTTCTTTAGTTCTTGGCGGCGGACATTCAATAGGTGTGCCTCTGGCTGTTTCGGCAGACCGTTCATTTATTGTTCCCTCGGCAACAATGACGGTTCACCCTGTTAGGATAAACGGGCTTGTGCTTGGTATTCCCCAAACCTTTTCCTATTTTGAAAAAATACAAAGCAGAATTACGGGGTTTGTTTCTTCAAACTGCTCTATTAAAAAAGAGCGTTTTGTTGAGCTCATGATGAACACAAGCGAGCTTGTAACCGACATAGGCTCTGTATTAAATGGCGAAGAGGCTGTGCGTGAGGGCCTTATAGACTCTATTGGCGGCATAAGCGACGCCGTTGATTGTCTTTACAAAATGATTGAGGACAGAAAAAAGGAATCTTAAAATGCCTTTAAGGCATTTACATACTAAAATACATAAAGATAGGCTGTGAAAAATTTGGGTAAAAAAAGAAGTAGTTCTTCTAAAAGGCCGGTTGGAAGGCCGCCAAAGGCTAATACACAAAAAAGAAGCACTCAAAACGAGCATTATCAGCTTTGGGCTGTTGTTCTTTTTGGAATTGCGCTTGTGCTTGGAATACTTACATTTTTTGAGGGTGAGAATTTTTGGTCCTTTCTTCATAAGATGTATTTTGGTATATTCGGTGCTGCAAGCTATCTTATTGCGCCGCTTTGCCTTATAATTTCAATACTTCTTGCCTGTGAGCAGTCACTTCAGAGCGTCAAGTCAAAGGTGCTTGAGGGTGCTACACTTTTGTTTTTAATAAGCGGAGCGTTGCATATATTTATGAATGTAGAGCCTCAGGGCGAAAACTTCTTTATAAGGCTTGCCGATTTATACATAAATGGCACAGAAATTCGCGGCGGCGGACTTTCGGGTGCAGTTTTTGGTTGGTCGCTTTGGGCATTATTTGGAAAATCCGTAGCCTCTATTATTATAATTATTGTAACCATCATATTCTTAATGATAGTGCTCGGCATTACCCTAAAAGATGTTTTCTCGGCATTTAAAAAGCCTGTCAAGCAGTTAGGTCAGGCTTATCAAGAGCATTTAGAGCATCGTCAAACAGAAAATGATGAAGAGAAAAGTGAAGCTGTTTACATAGACAATTCAAAGGGTAGCGATATTGACATACCTCTTGGACCCGATGCTGTAAATAAATCTGACAGAAGTCCTAACACTATTGAGGAAGAAGAAAATCTACCTCAAACCAAAAAAGCAAAGCTCAAAAGAGCTAAAAGCAAGCTTCTCGACGAGGAGCCTATAGACATAGACATCCCCGAGGCTGATGAAGAGGAAGAAAAGCCTACTTTAAAAATTGATGATATTATAGAAAAAGGCAAGGAAGAAGAAAAGGATACTACTCCTTTAGAGCTTACAGAGGATAAAGACGGGCAGACAATGCTTTATTCCGACGGAGCTACAGAAAAAGTTTACAAATATCCCCCTCTCACCCTCTTAAAAGCGCCTAAGCCACAGCGTCAGAGTGATGGTGAAAATGAAATCAGACAAAATGCCGAAACCCTTATGGGTACACTTTCAAGCTTTGGAGTTAAAACGAGGCTTCTCGGCGCGACACGCGGTCCTGCTGTTACAAGATATGAGCTTCAGCCCTCGGCAGGTGTTAGGATAAGCAGAATTACACAGCTTGCCGATGATATTGCCCTTAACTTAGCGGCAACAAAGGTTAGAATTGAGGCTCCCATTCCAAACAAAGCGGCTGTGGGAATTGAAGTTCCTAACAGCATTATTAATTCGGTTACATTAAGAGAGGTTCTCTCCTCTCAAACCTTCAGAGATTCCGACAGCAATTTAGAGGTTGCACTTGGCAAAGATATTTCGGGAAGTATTGTTACAACCGACATTGCAAAAATGCCTCACCTTTTAATTGCAGGTACTACAGGCTCTGGTAAATCTGTTTGTACAAACAGTATGATTTTGAGCATTATCTACAGGTCATCTCCTGCCGATGTCAAGCTTCTGCTTATCGATCCCAAAATGGTCGAATTTAGTATGTACAACGGCATTCCCCATCTTTTAGTACCGGTTGTAACCGACCCTAAAAAAGCGGCAGGTGCGCTTTCTTGGGCGGTTTCGGAAATGGACCACAGATATACCCTTTTTGCACAGTATAACGTAAAGGATATTCATTCCTTTAATGCGATGGCCGAAAAAACCGAAGGAGTTTCAAAGCTTCCGCAGATTGTTATAATCATAGACGAGTTTGCAGACCTTATGATGATGTCTAAAAACGATGTTGAAACAGCAGTTTGCCGAATTGCTCAAAAGGCGCGTGCAGCAGGTATGCATTTAATTATTGCCACACAACGTCCCTCTGTTGATGTTATCACAGGACTTATCAAGGCTAATATTTCAAGCCGAATTGCCCTTACTGTTTCATCTCAGACAGACTCTCGTACCATTATTGACGGTTCGGGTGCTGAAAGCCTTTTAGGCCGCGGTGATATGCTGTTTAAGCCTTATGGCTCTGACAAAATCACCCGTATTCAAGGCTGTTTTGTAAGTGAAAAAGAAATAAAGGATGTTGTTTCCTATATTAAAAACTCCGATGGTGCCGAGTATGACCAAGAGGTTATGCAGGAAATTGAAAAGCAAACTCCCAAGGATAAGTCACAGATATCGAGCACAGACAATGATGAAATTTCCGACGAGAGCGACCCCTTAATCAAAAAAGCTATTGAATGCGTTGTTGAGCACGGTCAGGCTTCTACTTCCCTATTACAGCGCAAAATTAAGGTTGGCTACGCAAGAGCTGCAAGACTTATCGACGAAATGGAAGAGCGCGGAATTGTTGGCGAATATGAAGGAAGCAAACCGAGAAAGGTTCTTATTACCCGCGACCAATGGGTTGAAATGAATATGCGTGAAAGCGAGTAACCTATTTTGAAAATTAAAATTAAAAAGAAAACCGGAGCCATAATGACAGCAATTTTAGCTATTGCCGTTATTGTGTGTTTCCTTATTGATAATCCCGAATTTTTTAAAAGGTCCGCAGCAACAGCTACAGTTAATGGAAATGCAAGTGTGCATTTTATTGATGTAGGTCAAGGCGACAGTATTCTTATACAGAGTGACGGCAAAAACGTTTTAATCGATACCGGTGAAAACAACAAGGGTGACGATGTGCTTTCCTATTTGGAAACTTGTGGAATACAAAGTCTTGACTATGTTATAGGCACACACGCCCATTCTGACCATATCGGCGGACTTGACACGGTTATAAATAGCATTGAAGTTAAAAATGTTTTGTTATATGACCTTCCCGAAAAGCACATTCCCTCAACCAAAACATACATAGATGTGCTGAAGGCTATTGATAACAATAATGTCAATCTAATTTCAGCAAAGGCGGGCGAAGAGATTTCTTTAGGCGATGGCGTAATTGAAATATTAGGTCCCGTTAGTGAAAAATTCAGTGATTTAAATGACTTTTCCATAGTTTGCAGATTCACTTTTGGAGAAAAATCGTTTTTATTTATGGGTGACAGTGAGATTGCCGCTGAAATTGATTTGATAAATCACGGCACAAATTTGTCAGCCGACGTTTTAAAAGCAGGTCACCACGGAAGCCGTTATTCCTGCTGTGATGAGTTTTTAGACGAGGTTAACCCCTCTATTGCTGTCATGTCGGTTGGAAAGGCTAACAGCTATGACCATCCACACGATGAAACCATAAACAAGCTTACACAAAGAGGTGTGGAGATTTTACGCACCGATTTTTTAGGAAACATTGTTATAACCACAAACGGAAAAAAGCTTAAAATTTCAAAGGAGAGATAATATGCTTTACTCATTTGATAGAGTTGAGGACAATATCGCAGTTTTAATAGGCGACGATAACACTATATTAAATGTTAATTTGTCTGTGCTTTATGATGGTGCAACGGTCGGCGATATATTTGAAAGCTACGACAAGCTCTCCTTTGAATTTTTAAAGGAAGAAACCGAAAAGCGCAAAAATGAAGCAGTAAGCTTACACAAAAAGCTGTTTAAGAAATAGGGTAAAAATTATGCAGAGGGTATTTAAAAACATATTTTCATTTATAAAAAGCAATGCAGTTGTTTGCATTGCTTTTTCTGCGGCTTTAATTACTTCTTTTATAGTGCCGCCCGACAAAGAATATTTAGGATACTTTGATTTTAAGACACTCACCTGCCTGTTTTGTGTTTTGGCAGTTGTTTGTGCGCTTAAAAATATAAGATTTTTTTATTTGCTTGCGCGAAAGGTTGTTGAGCTTTTTAAAAATGCAAGAATGAGCATTTTAGCGCTTGTATATATAACCTTTATTGGTTCTATGCTTATAGCCAATGATATGGCGCTACTCACCTTTTTGCCGCTTGGATACTTTGTATTAAGCAGTACACACATGGAAAATCACATGGCATTTACCTTTATAATGCAAAATATTGCAGCAAATCTCGGCGGTATGCTCACGCCTTTTGGAAATCCGCAAAATCTTTATCTATATTCAAAATTTTCAATTCCCGATTTAGAATTTATAAGCATTATGGCACCGCCATTTATAATTTCTATTATTTTAATTACTCTTTGCTGTATAATTTTTATAAAACCCGAACCTCTTTCATTAAAAAGTGAAAAAATTGAGCTTCCAAAGGGAAAAACCATTATCTACCTTATTTTATTTGCTATTTCAATTTTAATAGTTTTTAAAGGAATAAGCTACATAATAGGCTTTGTTATTATTTTGCTGTCACTTGTTATTTTAGACAGAAAAGCACTTAAAAGCGTTGACTATGCTCTTCTTTTAACATTTGTATTCTTCTTTATTTTTGCCGGAAATATGGCACGAATAGATATAGTACGCCAAGCTTTTTCGTTTTTGCTTAACAAGAGCACTCTACTTTTTAGTGTTATATCCTGCCAAATTATAAGCAATGTTCCCTCGGCGATACTACTTTCACAGTTTACAGATAACTACCGCGAGCTGTTAATAGGCGTTAACATTGGCGGCGTAGGAACTATTATTTCGTCACTTGCAAGCCTTATAACATTCAGAGAATACACCTCTCACGAGCCTAAAAGGGCTATGTATTACATCAAAATGTTTTCTGTTTCAAACTTTGGATTCCTTATAGTTTTAACTGTTATTATGCTGTTTCTTATAAAATAAAAAAGCCGACGCATATGGGTCGTACTGCTAAGGACAGTTTTAAGATTGGTTCTCATCGCCCACCTAACTGCCGCCCAGGCTGCTATCAAAGAATCTAAGTAATTAGGTTTATAAAAACAAAATTATCCGCCCGAGGAATCGGGCGGATTTCTTTTTGCGAAATCCTTTTCATTTTGTGCAAGGCGTGGTATAATAGAACAAAAGGAGATAATATTATGGGTACTTTTCTTTTTGATTTTGATGGAACTTTAGTGGATTCTATGCCAACGTTCATATCTGCAATGCTTAGAATATTAAATGAAAATAATATTTCGTACAGTAACGATATAATAAAAATAATAACACC
>JAFSGZ010000074.1 GCA_017440545.1 Oscillospiraceae bacterium | reverse complement strand
TACTGCTGCTGCATTTGAGATAGCACTGTATCCAACTGCAGGACCAGCATTGTATCTTGAGATTACAGCATACTCATAAGCTGCTGCATCATCAGCAAATGTGATGGTTGTAGCATCAGTTTCAGCTGCCCAAGCCCAATCAGTTGTACCAACAGCTCTTCTGTATACCCAGAAGTGTTCGCCGTCGATAGCTGTCCAAGTAAGCTCAACGCCGCCTTCTACTTCAGCTGCAGCAAGAACAGGAGTTCTGTTAGGAGCTTCTGTAACTTCAACAGCTACTGCATTTGAGTAACCTGTGTAACCGATAACGCCACCAGCATTGTATCTTGCAACTACAGCGTACTCATAATTACCAACATAGTCATAAGTACGGAATGTAGCTTCGTCGGTTTCAGCATACCAAGCCCAAGCTGTATCACCAACAGCTCTTCTGTATACCCAGTAGTGTTCGCCGTCAATAGCTGTCCAAGTAAGTCTTGCACCGCCGTTTTCAGCAACTGCTGTGAGAACAGGAGTTCTGTCGATAACAGGTGTCTTAGTTGTGGTTACGCTTGCATAAGCAACGCCCTCTGCAAAGTCATACTTAGTTACGCCGTCTTCAACATATTCTGTAGTAACAACGAGTTTGTATGTCTTCTCAGGATAGAGGTTGTCAATAGTAATGCTGTTTGTAGTTGTTGTGGGAATTGCTAATAAGGTCTTGCCATCTTCAGCGAAGATGTTGAGCCAGTACTTAGTAGCACCCTCAACAGCATCCCAAGTAGCTGTGAAGCCCTTGTCTGTTACATCGGTGGTTACGATTGGAGACTCTTCAAAACGAGCTGCAATGAATGCGTCCATATCGGTGTAGAAGTAAGCATCACCAATGTAGAATGCCTTATCTGTCCAGTCAGAAACAGCTGTTGAACCAATTCTGCTGCTATCATAAGATTCGTGCATCCAGAAGTTGATGCCGTTGTAGTCATTCTGCCAGTTAGCAAGTCTAACTGCGGGCCAAGCGTTGAAGGGAAGGATGAACCATCCATCTCTCTCGCCGGGTACCTTAATACCGCTGTTGTAAACGAGTTGTTCATGCTCACCGGTATCCTTATGTAAGAAGTAGATAGGCTGACCGTTAGATGTTCTTGAACCGTTAATGTAGAGGTCGGTCATAGACTGTTGGTCAGGAGTACCACCTTCAATCTTAGCACGAATAGCAATACCTTGAATCTCATCCTTGTGTGCAAGAATTTCTGCAGGCATACCCTTAGCAGAAGATGCATACTCAGGATAGGTTGAAGGATAAGGTCTAACTGTGAAGTGAGCAACCTTCTCTTCATGTCTGGTAATCTTAACCATTCTGTCGCCATCAACATCAACGATGGGAGCAGGATTATCCATTCTAGCGTGGAGAGTGATTAAGCCTGTGTCGCTGATGAGTTCGTCAAATCCGGTGGGAACCTTGTAAGCATAGTAAGAACCGTCATTGTATTCAGATACATAAGGATTCTCAGCCTTTGTAGCAACTGTGAAGTCTTTTGAGTTACCATTTGCATCCTTAACTGTGATGGTGTAAGCTGTGCCTACGGTGAGTCCATCGAATGTGCCGTCGGTTTCAAATTCGCCACCATTGATAGCGTACTCGTAACCTTCGATTACTTCATAAGTAATAGTTGTTGTGGTTTTGCCAGTAACATTAAGTGTACCGAAAGGAACTGTGTTAGCAGGAACAACGTATGTTGCGTTGAATCTTGCTGTCATAGCCTTAAGGATATTTGAATAGTCAATCCACTTGTTAGCTCTGGGGTAGAGAACCTGCTTGCCTTCGTCGTCAAGAACAACGAGGTGGTTTGCAAGGCCTTTTTCATTTTCGTTTGTTGTAGAGTTGTAATAGTTGTAGAGAACTAATCCACCGGGATTCTTCTGCTCATAGAGAAGCTTCTCGAAGAATTTAAGATTCTCAATTACTACTGCTTCGTCAGCAACTTCGCCTGTCCAGAGGTATACAGTGTAAGCACCGGGCCAGAACCAAACGTTAACATCACGGCCTTCAAAGAAGGACATAACGTAACCGTGGTACCAACGGAGATACTCTTCAGCAGTTGTGAAGGTAACGCCGTGTTCCTCAGAAAGCTCAGCAAGCTTAGCGTTCTGTGCTGCGTCTGATTTAGCAGCCTCTGTTAAATCAAATGAGTAGGTGTCCCAACCGATGTCTGTTACATAAGCAAGAGCCTCGGGTGTTACAGTTCCATCAAATAAAGTATCTTTGCCAAGTACGGGATTGTTTCTAAGACCATATTTCTCAAAGAGAGTCTTAGTCATTGTGAGGAATTCTGCGCCTGTCATACCATTGAGGAAGGGTTCATCCCAATAGAAGCCTACGAGATTATCCTTAGCGCCTGCTGCAGTAATTGTAGCAATTGCTGCTTCAACGGGCTCTAAGTACATACCAATGGTTTGTGTCTTAGAGTTATATCTTTGAGCTGAAAGCCAAATGTCGCAATCAAACTCTGCTGCAAGTGCAACTGCACCTGCTAAGTATTTCTCATCGGGAGCTAAGTAAAGAAGATTTACATAACCTTCTTCAAGAACTTCTCTAAGCTCACCTAAGATTTCAGCTTCAGTTACGCCAACGTTTGTAGCAAACTTGGAGCTGAAGTGGAAGATGCCCATGCCAAGATTTACAGCACCTGCTGTATCCTTAGAAACGGCATCGAAGCTTGCTTCGGGAGCTACGCCTGTAGGCATTGTGAAGTCATCGTTCTTAGTTGAACCACATTCATCATATCTTACGCAGTTGTAAACTGTGTAGCCCTGCTCTGTAGCTGTAGGAGCAATAACTTCAACAGCAACATAGTCGTGGCCTAACATAGGAATAGTATCTTCTCTAGACTCGAAGCAGATTTCGCACTCAAAATATTTAGTGCCTTCGCCTTCGCAGGTTGCTGGATCTTCGCCTAAAGCTACCCATTTATGAGCTGTGGGGTCAGCTTCTGTCTCATTGTCTGCGTAATAATCGTTACAAATCTTACAAACGTGCTCTGTATAACCGCCGTCTAAGCAGTTAGGAGGAACGATTGTGTCTTCGTATTGGTGACCGAATTCTGTACAAATGTCAACGAAATCGTTACCAAAGTTGGTTGCATAAATTTCAGCTGCGCTTTCTAATGTACCGATAATCTTAACTGATGTAGCAAATGCTGTAGAACCGTTACCAATGTTGGTTACAGAACCAGGAATTACTACTGAAGCAAGATTTGTGAGGCTTGTGAATGCGCCTGCAGAAATTGTTGTGATACCATCAGAAATTTCGAGGCTTGTGATGAGATTCTTGTAAGCGTCCCAAGGAGCGCCTGCAGTAAGGTCAGCCATTGCGCCTGTACCATTGATGGTAAGTTTGCCTGTAGCTTTGTCAAACTTAAATGTAGCAGACTCGCCGCACTTGCCTTCGCTCATACGAACTGCAGCAAAGTCAGTGAGGTTTTCAACGCCAAGCATATCGCCAATGTATAAGGTCTTGCCAAGCCAGCTTGAGTTTCCTGCAAGTGTTCTGTAGTTAACAACCATTGTCTTGGCATTTTCAGCGATTTCCTGTCTAATCTTAGATGTGTCTGCAGCTGAAGCCCAGCCCTTAAATGATTCAACAGGTAATAAAAGCCAGCCGTCAACTTCGCCCTTAAGTCTGATATCATCTGCTGTAGGAGCTATCCATGTGAAATTCTCGCCATTTGTCCATGACTTAACTGTGTTGTTAGTAAGGTCATAGAAGTAGGTTGTTAAACCTTCAGTCAATATGTTGTAAGGTCTGTAAAGACCGCCGTTGAAGTGAGGTCTGATAGATGACCACTGTGTGTCAGCATCGTCAGAGCCGCCTTCAATCTTAATGCGCATAGCAAAGTAGTTAACCTTGCTGTAATCTACTAATGATGAAGGACCAAATGCAGTTTCAATCTTAGATGAGTCTAAGGTTGCTCTGTATGTAGCAACTGTGTTGTCAGAACGGAAAGTAAGTCCTGCTTGAGTTGAACCAGAGTATGTAGCATCGTTGTACGGATTTATCTTATACAGATACTCATTGCCATTCTTGACAATCTCTAATCCGCCGGAGTGCTTGCCGAATAAGCCAAGCTCGCCGTAATCACTTGCTTGTTTGATTCCCTCGATGTGAGGAACTGTCATAAACTTAACGGCTGAATCGCCGAGTTTTGTTGAGTAAGGAGCTCTGTCCTTAGTTGTGATAACAGCCTTAGAAATCTTTGTAGCGCCGTCAAACTTAGCCCAGATTTCATAGGGGGTGTTATCTGTAAGGCCTTCAAATACGCCTGTTGCGCTCCAAGTTTCGCCCTTATCGATTGAATATAAAGCGCCTTCCTCTGTGTTGAGGGTGATGCTTGTAAAGTCGATAGTATTAGCCTCAATCTTAGCGTTAGCAATAGACTTAATGAATGTATTGGTGTCTTCTACGAAGAGCATATCACCTAAGTAGAAGTTTCTGTCTTTCCAATATGTCGGGTTAGAACTAAATCTGCCAACATCGTGGAGCCAGATATTTACTGTTTGCCAGTCTGTTGCAAGCTTGCTTGCAGGCCAGAGGGGCTGGCTTGTGTTTGTACCAAATGCTCCGAGAGGAATTAAGAGCCAACCGTCAACTGCTCCGTCAACGATGAAGCCATCGCCATAACGGAAGGTAACGGGGCTTTCAGCATCCATAATTTCGTATGTAGCAGAAGAAGCCTTATCGAAGAATTTAATTGAGAAGCCGTCATCATCTTCAGCTTCAGTTTCAATAAAGGTCTTAAGTGTTTCGTTACCACCGATTCTGTTACTACCGTTAATATACATATTAAAGATAGAGGGTGAACCGGTATTTCCTTCTGATGTAGCTACACGAACTGCTAAATACTTAAGGTCATCTGTGGGAATCTCAGCAGGAACGCCTTTAGCAGTACCCGATGAGCTGAGGCCGTAACAAGCATATCCTTCATATACATAGTCACCAATTACCCAAGATGAGTTAACAACAACTGAGCCTTCAGCGTTAGCTTTGCTAGCATCAGCATCCATTTCTACAAAGTTGGTTTCGCTGAAATAGTCGATGTGAGCAGCAGCGTTTGCGCCTGAATAGCCTGACTCATCAGCCTTTTTACCTGCGTTAGCGTGAATTGATGCACCATAACCACGACCATAACCAATCATACCTACGTGTGAAGGAACTCTCCAAGCGTAGTAAGCGCTGTTGATGCCCTCGGGCTTATAGGTTTTTGTTGTGTTAGCAGCCTGGAATGCGTCGATATCGTCAACAAAGAGAACATCACCTAAGTAGAATGTTCTGTTGTCCCAGTTACTGAGTGTGGGGAAATCGTTTACGCCTGTGGTGTAGAACTTAATGTCGATAGTTTCCCAGTTTTCTCTGAGCCAAGCAGCTGTGATAGGAGCTGATTCTCCTGCAGCATTTGAGAATTTATCGAGAGATAAAATCATCCAGCCATCGAGGTTACCCTGAATGTCGTAACCGATGTTGCCGCTTGAGTCACGACGGCTTCCTTTGTACCATCTCATTTTTGTACCAGTCTTCTTATCAAGGAAGATGGCAGCATCAGATTCTGCAATAGATTCGATGCTCTTGTTATCGATAGTTAAATCAAAGGTTGCCTTTTGATAAGCTTCGCCCATTGTGTCTATCTTAAGACGAATAGCGATAGCTTTGGTGTTAGAGAGGTCGATATCCTCAGGAACACCTACTTTACCATAGGTTTTCATAGCGGCATTGATTTTCATTGAACCATCCATGCCACTCTTAACTTGGTATGCGATAAAGTTCTCGCCGTTAATGTGAGCGAGGTCAACTGTACCGCCTACTGTGCCAAGGTTACCTTCAACGTCGCGACCAAGTCCGGCGCTGGCAAGTCCCCATTCGCTGTCGATGCTGTCTCCTGTAGCAGGAACCTTCATAGCGTAGCTTGCACCATCGTTTTTGCCTGTTGAATAATCAGCAGCCATTGCGGTGAGCGCAGAGAACGGCATGAAGCTAACGAGCATAGCAACAGTTAGCACGATTGCTAAAATCCTTTTCTTCATTGTTTTCCCTCCAATGTTTTTTTAGATTTAAGTATATGTATCCCGTACACTTAATATCATAATGTAATTATAAACTTTTCTTTGTAGAAAGTAAATATAAATTTTGCATAATATTTAAGTGATTTTATAGTTATTTTACACAAAAGCCTGCTATTTGCAGTTTCTTAAATATTTTTACCCTTTTTGCACATATTGACACGCCATCGCCTCATATTTAGTTAATTTAACTATATGTGGTATTTGTTATAAAAATAACAATTTAAAACCAATATATTGGGCAATTTTGCAAAAAAAAATAAAAAAATGCGCGAGCAGATTACTCGCGCATTTTTTATACTTTATTTATTAGAATTTATCTCTCTTTACATAGTGAGTATGTAAAATCTCGTGAGCCTTATGGCTACCGGGCTTATCAAGGAACTCATTATAGAGCGTCTTAACAACCGAGTTATCGTGTGACTTTCTATATTCCATCGACTTATCGAGGTTATAGAGCACCGATGCACGAAGTGAGCGAACATCTGTAAAGCTTCTGACAGGACCGGGAACGATAGGCTGACCGCCACCGTTTACGCATCCGCCGGGGCAAGCCATAATTTCAACAAAGTGATACTCTGCTTCGCCCTTCTTAATTCTCTCTAAGAGCTCTTTAGCGCAAGAGAGGCTTGAAGCAACTGCAACCTTTGCCTCTAAGTCGCCAGCCTTATAGGTAGCTTCCTTAATGCCTTCAATTCCTCTAACCTCGTGGAAATCTAAAGCCTTAAGCTCTTCACCTGTGATAGCTTCAACAGCAGTTCTGAGAGCAGCTTCCATAACACCGCCGGTTGCGCCGAAGATTACGCCTGCGCCTGTTGATGTTCCAAGAGGAGCATCAAATGCTTCGTCAGCTAAAGCTGTGAAGTTAATACCTGCGCGCTTAATCATTCTTGCAAGCTCACGGGTTGTGAGAGCGATATCAACGTCGGGAACGCCTGCGGCGCTCTGACCATCTCTGCCAACCTCAAACTTTTTAGCTGTACAAGGCATAATGCTTACAACAACCATATCCTTGGGGTCAATTCCCTGTTTCTCAGCATACCAGGTTTTAGCTATTGCGCCAAACATCTGCTGAGGAGATTTACAGCTTGAAAGGTTATCAATAAACTCAGGATAGTAGTGCTCACAGTATTTAACCCAACCGGGTGAGCAAGAGGTGATAAGAGGAAGCTTACCGCCGTTTTTAATTCTATCCATAAGCTCGTTTGCTTCTTCGATGATGGTTAAGTCTGCGGCAAAGTCGGTGTCGAATACTCCTGCAAAGCCGAGGCGACGGAGAGCGGCAACCATTTTGCCCTCAACGTTTGTGCCGATAGGCATACCGAACTCTTCACCGAGAGCAGCTCTAATTGAAGGAGCTGTGTTTACGATAACGTGCTTTGACTTATCAGCTAAGACAGCCCATACCTTATCAGTGTCGTCCTTTTCATAAAGAGCACCTGTGGGGCAGGCTGTGATACACTGTCCGCAGGATACGCAGGCAACATCTGCAAGGTCTTGGTCGAATGCGCAACCGATGTGAGCATCAAAGCCACGGTTGTTTGTTCCGATAACGCCAATGCCCTGAATTTTATCGCAAGCGCCAACGCATCTACGGCAGAGGATACATTTATTGTTATCTCTTACCATATGAGGAGCGCTGTCGTCGATTTCATAGGTGTTGAAAGAACCTTCAAAGTGGTTTACATCGTCAACGCCATATTCGAGGCAGAGCTTTTGAAGCTCGCAGTTTTGGCTTCTTACGCAAGAAAGGCACTTTTTGTCGTGGGTTGAAAGCAAGAGCTCTAATGTGAGCTTTCTTGAATTTCTAACCTTGGGGGTGTTTGTGAATACTTCCATACCCTCGTTTACAGGGTATGCACAAGCGGTTACAAGACCTCTTGCGCCGGTTACTTCAACTAAACAGATACGGCAAGCGCCGATTTCATTTACATCCTTTAAATAGCAGAGTGTAGGAATGTCAATTCCAACACTATGGGCGGCTTCTAAAACTGTTACGCCCTTAGGCACACTGTAAGGCATGCCGTTGATTTGAATATTTACTTTTTCCATTATTGGCACCACCTTTACTTATTTCTTGTAGATTGCATTAAACTTACATTTATCCATACAAGCACCGCACTTGATACATTTAGCTGCATCAATAACGTGAGGAGTTTTAACAGCTCCCTCGATTGCATTAACGGGGCACTGTCTTGCACAGAGGGTACAACCCTTACACTTATCGGGGTCAATTACGTAAGAAAGGAGCTTCTTACATACGCCTGCGGGGCACTTCTTATCAACGATGTGTGCAATATATTCATCCCTAAAGTACATAAGGGTTGAAAGCACGGGGTTGGGAGCAGTTTGTCCAAGTGCGCAGAGCGAGTTTGCTTTTATGTATTCGCAAAGCTCTTCGAGCTTATCGATGTCCTCAAGCTCACCGTTACCGTCGCAGATTTTTGTTAAGAGCTCTAAAAGTCTCTTAGTACCAACGCGGCAAGCAGTACATTTACCGCAGGACTCATCAACAGTAAACTCTAAGAAGAATTTTGCAATATCAACCATACAGGTGTCCTCATCCATTACGATAAGTCCGCCAGAGCCCATCATTGAGCCGATAGCCAAGAGGTTTTCGTAATCGATAGGTGTGTCCATAAGAGAAGCAGGAATACATCCGCCTGAAGGACCACCTGTTTGAGCTGCCTTAAACTTTTTACCGTTAGGAATACCGCCGCCGATTTCTTCGATAATCTGACGGAGAGTTGTTCCCATAGGAACCTCAACAAGACCTGTGTGCTTGATTTTACCGCCGAGAGCGAAAACCTTTGTTCCTTTAGAGGTTTCTGTTCCCATTGAGCTAAACCAATCAGCACCCTTTAAGATGATTTGAGGAATGTTAGCATAGGTTTCAACGTTGTTAAGAATTGTCGGCTTGCCGAAAAGTCCCTTAACTGCAGGGAAGGGAGGACGGAGTCTGGGCTCGCCGCGGTTACCCTCGATAGAGGTCATAAGAGCGGTTTCCTCGCCGCAAACGAATGCGCCTGCGCCAAGACGGATGTCAACATCAAAGTCAAATCCGCTTCCGAAAATATCTTTACCTAAAAGTCCGTACTCTCTTGCTTGCTTTATAGCAATTTCGAGTCTTTCAACTGCGATAGGATATTCAGCTCTTACATATATATAACCTTGGTTTGCGCCGATAGCGTAACCTGCAATTGCCATAGCCTCTAATACAGCGTGGGGGTCGCCCTCTAAAACAGAACGGTCCATAAATGCACCCGGGTCACCCTCGTCGGCGTTACAGCAAACATATTTTTGGTCAGCGGCATTTGCTGCTGCAAATGACCACTTTCTACCTGTGGGGAAGCCTGCGCCGCCTCTACCGCGAAGTCCTGATGCTAAGATAACATCAATAACCTCTTGGGGAGTCATTTCGGTTACGCACTTACCTAAAGCAGCGTATCCATCCATTGCAATATACTCCTCGATGTTCTCGGGGTCGATAACACCGCAGTTTCTGAGTGCAACTCTTAACTGGCTTTTGTAGAATGCTGTGTCGTTAAGCGAAATGTGTTCGCTTTCAATCTGGGCGTCGCCTACATCCTTATATTCAAGTCTTTCTACAATTCTACCCTTTAAAAGATGCTCTTCAACTATTTCGCTGACATCTTCTTCTGTTACTCGGCTGTAAAAGGTTCCCTCGGGGTGAATAATTACAACGGGGCCGAGTGCGCAAAGTCCAAAGCATCCTGTTTGAACTATTTTAACTTCCTCTGAAAGTCCCTGTGCGGCAAGCTCGGACTCAAATTTTTTCTGAATACTTTTGCTGCCCGAAGAGGTACATCCGGTACCGCCGCAAATGAGTACGTGTGAACGAATCATTTATTTGTCCTCCTTATTTATTGTTAGCTATGGTGTATTCTAAAACAGCGTTTCCGCCCTTTAAATGCTTTTCAACAACTTCAAGTGCTTTTTCAGCTGTCATTTTAACATAGGTAACCTTTTCTTTACCTGCTTCAAAAATTTCAACAACCGGCTCATACTGGCAAATACCGATACAGCCTGTTTGTGAAACTGTAACCTTATCTGTGAGTCCCTCTTTTTCAACAGCCTCAACAAAAGCGTTTAAAACCGGTCTTGCGCCGGCGGCGATGCCGCAGGTTGCCATACCAACTACAACTCTGATGTCGTTTGAGCCTTCGCGGAGATTAACCTTGCCCTTCATTTTTTCTCTGATTGCTGCAAGTTCCTGTAATGATTTCACTTTTATCTATCCTTTCATATGTAATTTATTTCACAATGTCTTGGTACTGCTCTTTTAAACAGTCCCCAGCCCATTTAATTACCTCAAAGCTATTTAGGGGAATCTCCCCCAAAACCTCTCGCATTTCTAAGGTAGAAAGAAAAACCTTGCTGCCACACTTGTTGTGGCTGAATATAAAGTCTATATCGGGTGAGCCTTGTATAAGCGTTGTTACGGTTGAAACGGTGTCACCAAGCGGAGTAAAATCAAGATGATTTTTAAAAAACGAGGCGCGCACCTCTGTGCCCGAGATTAAGTTTTCCTCATTTTTTTGCTGTGACTTAATTTCAAAGCTCCCGCCCGTTTGCTCGCAGGCATCCTTTAAAAGCGGAATACCCAGCCCGACATTTCGGGTGGTGCGGGTGGTGTAAAAGGGATTGGTTACTCCTTCTAAAATCTCCTTTGATATTCCGCAGCCGTTATCTCTTATTATAATAGTAAGCTTTTCATCGGTTTCGTCAATTTCAATCTCTATAAGACTTGCCTTTGCTTTAACCGAGTTTTGAGCAATATCAAGAATATTAAGTGAAAGCTCTTTCATTTAAAGTTCCTTTCTTAAATACTCAAAAAGCTTTTTTCTAACCTCATTTAAGTTGTCTCTGTCGGCGTCAAGCTCAATGTAGTTTTGCCTTTCGCGAATATCCTCTAAATAATGAGCATCGCTTGAGCTTAAAAGCTCGACATTCTTTAAAGCCGCCTCTTTTTCCCTAAATTCATTTTCTCTTTGTCTGTCAAAAATTTCAGCAAAGGAGAAACCATAATCTGACGGAAAGAAGCCGAAAACCGAGGTTACTGAATTTGAACTTCTGTCAATATGTGCGGGGAAGCATACTCCGTTAAATTCTTTCATAACATCCTTTACCTCGTCAAGCGAAATATCGCTTGCCACAATTAAAAGGTTGTTTTCCTCACATATTTCTTCATCGTTTTCATCCAAAACGGTTTGTCTACCGAAAATTTCGCTTTTGTTTTTTATAGGCGGGCGTCGGCTTTCTAAAAATCTATCAAAGCGCATAGCGTCGTCTAAAAATTCAAACAGACAAACCACGTGAATTTCTTCACTTGTTGTAAGCTCACATCCCGTAACCGCCACAATATTTGAATTTTCTGCCACCTTAAAAAAGGCGGGACAGTTTTTAAGGCTGTTATGGTCTGTCAGCGCTATTATATCAAGCTCTAAAAGAGCTGACATATTAACAATGTTATTAGGTGTCATATCCTCATCGCCACAGGGCGACAGGCAGGAATGCAGGTGAAGGTCGTAATAAAATTTTGCCATTTAAGCCTTTGACAGCATTACTGCTGTTTCATAGGTCGGATAAGGGGAAGAGAGTACATTTATGCCTTTACTCTGCGCGGTTTTTAAAACCTCGTCATCTAAAAGCACTCCCTCGGACAAAATAACGCAGGCAACATCGCTAAGGGAAGCAACCGCGAGCACATTTACATTACTCATTATGGTTATCCAGGCGTTACTCTCTTTTGCTCTGCCCATAACCCAGCTTAAAAGGTCGCCGCAATAGACGCCGTTTATTTCTCTTTGTCCGTCCTCTATATTAAGCTCTGCAAAACCGAATTTCTCTTTAAGCTCACAAACCTTCATATACTTTATTCCTATTTTATGTATTTATTAAGTGCTTCTCTGTATTTTATAATGCAGTCGCACTCGTTTGCCTCGCCCTTTACAATATCTTCAGCAAAGGCACGGCAGGTTGGTGCACCGCAAGAGGCACAGTCAATCCCCGGCAGCTCCTCTTTGATTCTTTGAATTTCAGAAAGCATACGCATCGACTCAGCTAAGTTTTCACTTAAACGCGAAATGGGCTGATAATCGGGCTTGCCCTCAAAAAAGAACTCATCGGGAATGTTTTCTTTTTGATTTTCTTTTATAAAGTTTTGCGAAACGGGAAGATACCTTCTCACCGCCTGAAGCCTTGCCTTTGCTATAAACGGATTTTCAACCGCCATAACTCCGCCAACGCAGCCGCCGGGGCAGGCATTAAGCTCAATAAACTCAAGTGAAGGAAAGCTTCCGTTTTCTATTTTATCAAGCACGCTTATGACATTTTCAATGCCGTCAGCGGCAAGATAACGTTCATTAAAAATTGCAGTTGACTCTCCGCCCGATTCTGCCCAGCTGACACCTATCATACCAGTTTTTGAAAGCTGAGTTTCAGGGGTGGTTTTTCCCATAACATCAAGTAGCTTAAAATAAACCTCGCTTATTGAAACCACGCTGTCAACCGCACTTTTATATCCGCCAAAGCCGTTATTTACATAGCTTGCCTTAGCAGGACAGGGAGAAATAAAGCAAACGCCTATATCCTCTTCTTTTAGGTCAGGTTTTTTTAAAAGCGCCTCTCTCTTTGCATTAACTGCCGCAATTTCCATTGGCGGAAGCATAGGAATTATATTTCCTATAAGAGAGGGGAACCTAAGTGATATAAGACGGCTTACAACGGGGCAGGCAGATGAAATGGCAGGCTTTACTACACCCTCTATGCGAAGGTATTTCCTTGTGTATGCCGAAACCAATTCCGCCGCACTTGCAACCTCATAAACATCGTCAAAGCCTATATCAAGAAGTCCCTGCAAAATTTGGTCGATATCGTCTAAATTGTCAAACTGCGAATAAATGGTTGGTGCGGGAAGCGCAATCTTCCATTTAAATTTTTGTATAGACTCAAGGCTGTCGCAATTAGCCTTTTTTGCCTTTTGCTGACATACACGGATGCACTGTCCACAGTCGATACATCTTTGCGAATTAATAACAGCGTGCCCATCACGAATACGAATAGCTTCGGTAGGACAATGCTTTACGCAAAGGGTGCAGCCGGTACATTTTTCTTTTCTGAGAAAAACCGAGTGCTGATACTCATCCATATATGTCACCTCCGATTAATTTAGGTTAACCGTCATTTTAATAGTGGTGCCCTCGCCCAATACTGACTCTATCTCCATATTATCGGTGTATCTTTTCATATTGGGAAGTCCCATTCCGGCACCAAATCCGAGTGAGCGAACATTATCGGTGGCAGTTGAATACCCTTCCTGCATAGCAAGATTTATATCCTTTATGCCGGGGCCTGTGTCACGAAGTATGATTTCCACCCTATCCTCGTAAACATTAACCTCTGCCTTGCCACCCTTGGCGTGAATAACCATATTGATTTCGCCCTCGTACATGGCAATCGAAACACGTCTTATAACCTCGGGAGAAAGGCCAAGCTGCCTTAAATGCTTTTTAACATTTACCGATGCCTGCCCTGCCGAAGTAAAGTCGGTGCCATCAACATCAAACTCAAACTTAATAAGCTTATCCATGTATCTCACCGTTACCAACAAGACCGCTCTTATAAAGCTTTCCGCAAGCTTCATACATACGCTTTTTTGTTGTCATTAAAACGATGCCGGCGTTTTTAGAAAGCTCAATCATTTCCTCTGTAGGCATTTTTGAGCGAACAAAAACTATACAAACCATATCCATCATTTGAGCTGTGCGAATAACCTGAGAATTAACAAGACCTGTGAGTAAAACCGCTTGGTCCTTTACATAGGCTAAAACATCGCTCATCATATCGCTTCCGCACGCTGAGCAAGCTTCACAATCGATATTTTCCTCACAACAAAGAACCTCTGCTTCTAAAAGCTCTTTAATATCTGAAATTTTCATTAGCTTTTCTCTTTTCGATTTAGTTGTATTTAGCTAAAATTGAATCAACATCGTCAGCTGTGAGTCTGCCATAAACCTCATCGTTAACTGTTAAAACGGGAGCAAGTCCGCAAGCGCCAATGCATCTGCAGGCTTCGAGCGAGAATTTAGCATCGTCGGTGCAACCGCCGTTAGCAATTCCGAGGCGCTCAGAAAGCTTATCAAAAATGTCGCCTGCACCTTTTACATAGCAAGCTGTTCCGAGGCATACAGAAATTTTGTATTTGCCCTTGGGATTAAGTGAAAACTGTGCATAAAAGGTTGCAACGCCGTAAACTTCCTCTAAGGAAATCTCTAAGCCATCTGCAATAATTTTTTGAACCTCGATAGGAAGATATCCGTAAATATCCTGAGCCTTTTGCATAACGGGCATAAGACAGCCTTTTTGACCCTTAAGCTCGCTTATAATCTTTCTAAGCTCGGCTTCCTGCTCTTTAGTTCCTGTAAAAGCAACCTTACTTATTGTGTTTGCCATTTTTATACCTCCATTTAAAAACTTTGCATAAAAATTGTATGGTAAAGGGATTTTTAATCCTATTTCACCAATTATAATATATTATAACAGATAGTTTTAAAAAAAGAAATACCTATTTTAATATTTTCTACGATAAATTGATGTTTTTTTAACAAAAAAATTAATATTTTGCCAAATATTCCAAAAAATCAAAAAGGCTCTGTAAAACAGAGCCTTTTTTGGTACTATTTTGAAATTGTGCAAAGTGATTTTATATAATCATATGTGTCCTGAGGAGCATTATAATAACGGCAAGCCTCATTTGTGCAGATGGAAATATAATTTACGTCTTTAGACTCACCCTCAACATTTATATGAATGTTATAGTCTAAATATAAAACGCCTTTGGCAGTGTCGTTTAAATCATATTCTACAAGCTGCCAGCTTTCAAGATTAAGCTTTTCTTTAAGCTCTTTTATTACATCTGCATCTGTAATTTTTTTCATAGTAACAGGCGAGCTTATGTCCGCATCTCTCATTTGCATTTCCTCTAAATTTGCATAGCCTTCGAAAGCCCCACCATTTGCAGTGTCGAATGCAATAAGCTCTTTAATATTAGTTTCGTGTACCCTTAAAACAAGGTCCCTGCCGACAATGTCGTCAATATTTATATCAATTGTCTTTACACTCTCGGTTTTGACACTCGCAACCGAGCTTACATCCCTATCGGCTTGAGGTGCACAAGCAGCAAAAAGAGAAAGCATACAAATTAAAGCTAATGCTAAACTTAATTTTTTCATTTTAATTCCTCCAAGTAAAAATCCGTTATTTTTTCATAGGTAGTCAAAGCGGTAAACTTTAAATTCTCCGCACTTTTCTTCCCCTATAGGTCCTAAACCATATACAT
>JAFSGZ010000073.1 GCA_017440545.1 Oscillospiraceae bacterium | reverse complement strand
TATATGGTCGTTATTTATGTCCTAAAAAGCATAAACTAAATATATAAACTACTTTTTAGGGGTGTTATTATGGATACAAGAAAAGCCGTGGCAAACAGAATGTTAGCACTTTGTGAGAAAAACAGATTGTCAGTAAACGCTCTTGCAAGGCTCTCCGCCGTTCCGCCTTCAACCTTAAAAAATATAATTAACGGCGGTAGCAAGAATGCAGGTATTGTTACTATTAAGAAGTTATGCGATGGATTAGAGATTTCACTCCGCGAGTTTTTTGACGACGATATTTTTGATAATATAGAGCAGGAAATTAAATAATATTTATATAAGAAATGGGAAGCAGCCTTTTGGCTGCTTCCCATAATTTGTTTTATGACAATTTAAAATGTATCTGAATTTAGATATCGTATGACTTATCAATGAGCTTAAGCTCTCTGAAGGTGTCTATCTCGACGATATCCTCGTATTTACATTCTCTTACCTCGATGGTGTATTCATTTGCAAAAACCTTAAGGGGAATCTGGTCCCAATAAAATTCCTTACCGCCGGGCATTTCGTAGGCGGTTTTTATATGGTCGGCTAATTTTAATCCGTCGGTTTCGTTCCAATAGGAAATGCCTATCATTTGATGGCAGTTTACGCCGCCGATTTTTTGCTCTAAAATTACGCCGTTTTTGGTTACAAAGCACCAGTCGTCAGTTCTTTCGGTGGGAATACCGAGGAAGTTAGAGGTGTACTGATACTTCTTTACAATAGAGGGGTTTGAAATTAAAAGGTCTGCTTCAAAAACATAGGCATTTGAGAACATATATCTCGCACACATTGCAGAGGAGATATTGTTTGCCTCGTTAAAGAGCGGGTTTTCTATGAATTTAATCATAGGATATTTATAAAGAAGCTGGTCAAACTGCTCGGCAAGATAGCCGCGAACAATTATAATTTCCTCAATGCCTGCGGCAAGCACGGCGTCGATAAGTCCGTCGATTATACGCTTTCCGTTTACGCGAACTAAGGGTTTTGGTGTGTTTAATGTGATGGGAACAAGGCGAGAGCCGAAGCCTGCGGCAATAAATATTGCTCTTTTAACCTTATAGGGCTCTAAAGCGTTAATGCCGTCTTGTGTGATTTTGCCGTCGCAAACAAGGCCCTTTTCAGTTAAAGCTGACATCACCTTATTAACGCTGCCTATTGACATACCTGTTTTTTGAGCAGCCTCTCTTTGAGTTATCTTTTCGTTTTCGAGAAGACACTCAAGTATATTAAATTCCTTACGATTTAGTAATCCCTGCATAATTTTTACATAGCCTCCTCTGTAAAGACGCTTACTTTCTTTTTTGTGCTGATTTTTTTAATTAAAGCAACTATACCCTTTATTAAAAGGTTTACGAGTAAAATTGCAAGTGAAACAACAGCTGCCTCTTCAAGCTGCATTTGTGCCTCAAACTGATTAATCATTAAGGCTACGGGCTTTGTTTTTGTTGTTGACAAAAATGATACAGCCGAAATGGTCATCATACTGTTTACAAAGAAGTATGAGAACATTTCCATTAATGTGAGCTTACACTGTGGAATAATTACATCTATTATAATACGAAATCTGCTGACGCCAATGGTTTTACCCACATTTTCAAGGTTTTCATTAAGCTTTGAAAGCGAGTTGTACATCATTAAATAGGGTGATGATATAAAGTGAATAATGTTTGCCATAATTAAAATAGCAAGAGTTCCGTATATAAAGCTTCCCTTAAAGGTTAAAATGTATGAAAGACCGAGAACAACGCCCGGAACTGCCGCAGATGTAATTGCAAAAAGGTGCAGAGCCTTTGACATTTTTGTTTTGGCTCTTGAGGTGAGATAAGCGGTTACAAATGCTAAAACGACACCGATAACAGCAACAAGTATTGCTATTTTAACAGAGTTAAGCATATATGTACCGGCATTTAATCTCAGCGCATCGGATATGTTTTTTATGGTAAAGGAAATGTCCGAGGGATACCTTTTTGAAAATGCCAAAATACCAAACACTATAATAGGAAGCATCAAAAAGAAGCAGATACAGCCGCAGAAGATATAAGCGGCACCGTCACGCAATTTATTCTTTTTAATAAGCATTTTGCCCGAAACAAATGTGCTGTTTCCCTTGTCCTTATTTAAAACATCAAAGATAAATCCAATAACGGCGGGAATAAGCAAAATTAAACCGTAAACACTGCCTTTTTCAAAGTTAAGCTGTCCTATAATTTCCTGATACAGCACAACAGGCAGGGTTTTGTACATACCGCCCACCATAAGAGGCACGCCGTAGTCGGTGATAATCATTGTGAAAACTGCAAGTGTAACAGATATTAAAGGCTTTCTTAAATAAGGAAGGGTAATTGAAGTGAACTGACGCCATTTTGGGATACCTAAAATATCTGCTGCCTGATAAGGCGAGCAGTCCTGATACTTTAACACATCGGCAATCATAAGATAGGCTACGGGAAATGCATACATAACAGAGCCTAAAATAATGCCTTGAAGTCCGTATATATTGCCGCCAAAGCCTAAAATTCTTGTAATAAGTCCGTTATTACCAAACATAACTACAAGTCCCATACCGTGTGATATAGATGGAATAAGCATAGGAAGAACAAGAAGAATATTAAGTATCTCCTTGCCCTTTATATTGGTTCTTTCTACACAAATAGCCAGCACATAGGCAAGGATTAAAACGGTGAGGGTAGACAGTGCTGTTGCTACAAGCGAGTTTGATATAAGACTTAAAAAGCTCTCTTGGGAGAGTACCGACTTTAAGCTTTCGCCGTTAATGTTTGTAAGCATTCTTACAAGCGGAATTAAAACAAGAGCGGCAAAAACGCAAATAAGCAAAACCTTAGTAGCATTTAATTTATGTGCAGAAGCAAATTTTCTAATTTTTTTCATATTCATTTATCTCCGCACTATCTAAGATATTTAACAAGAGAGTTTATTTTTGCTTGAAGATTATCAATAACAAAGCTCTGAACATATTCGTTTGCAGGGTGGTCAATGATATTTTCGGGTGTGTCGATTTGCTCTATATTAGCCTCTTTCATAACCATAAGTCTGTCAGACATTGCAAACGCTTCCTCTTGGTCGTGGGTAATATAAATCATTGTTGTGCCAAATTCCTTTTGAATATCCTTGATTTCCTTGCGAAGCGAAATACGAGTGGCAACGTCAAGTGCAGACATAGGCTCGTCGAAAAGGATAATTTCGGGGTTAAGTATCATAGTTCTTGCAATAGCAACTCTCTGCTGCTGACCGCCAGATAATTCTCCGGGCTTTTTGTTTATATGCTCGGAAAGGCCCATACGCTCTATCATTGAAAGAGCTCTTTCTCTTGCAACGGCTTTGGTTTCTTTTCTGATTTTTAAAGCGTACTCGACGTTTCCGAGCACAGTCATATTCTCAAAAAGCGCATAGTTTTGGAATACTATTCCCATTCCTCGACTTGATGCAGGTGCATTTGTAATATCAACGCCGTCCTTTATTATAGTTCCCGAGGTTGCATCGAGTAAACCGATGAGAATACGCAAAATGGTTGTTTTTCCGCATCCCGAAGGTCCTAAAATGGACAGGAACTCGCCTTCCTTTACATCAAAGCTTACGCTGTTTAATGCACATTTGTCCTCGTAGATTTTTTTAAGGTCCTTAACGATAAGTTTAGGCTGTTTTGTTTCCATTACTTTTTTCCTCTACCTATAAATTAATACTTCCACTTTGAAAGAAGTCTTTCCTTTTCTTCAAAGGTGTTGTTTTTCATATCTGCATATTTAATATCTTTGGGGAAATTCTTTACCTCAAAGTCTTTGTCCTGTAAAATCTTTTCGGGGTGATACAATTTTGCATTTTCAACAGAAGCAGAGTTTACAAGATACTCAAACACCTTTACAACGCACTCGCGCTCTTCTTTTCCTTTAACGATGCCCTGACCGTAAACAGAATATGGTGAGCCTTCCTCAAAGAAGCAGATTTCTAAATCTGTTCCGTCATTAACTGCCGAGACAGCCTGTGCTGTCATACCAAGGCCAATGGCAACCTCGCCTTGAATTAAGGCGTTAACGGGGCCCGAGCCTGATGATGTGTACTGAAGAATATTATTTGTAAGGTCGTCAAAATAAGAAAATGCCCTGTCCTCGCCCCAGCTGTTAACAAGTGACTTTAAGAACATATAGCCTGTTCCCGATGATTTGGGGTTGGGCATAGAAATAAGGTCCTTATATTCGGGCTTGAGTAAATCCTCATAGCATGTAGGCTTAGAAAGCTTGCGGTCGGCTAAAACCTTGGGGTTAATGATAATAGCGCCGCCGCTTCTTACCTCGGGATAATAGTTTTTGCTCACCATAAGCTCCTCGCAATATTCAGGAGCCTTGATGTTAGAGACATCGGCAAGAACGCCTGCTTGTTCTAATTTTAAAAGATATCCGTATTCAATATCGTGTGTGATGTCTGCCTCACTGTCAGCACCCTCGGAAAGAAGCTTTGCTGCGTGGTCGCCTGTTGACATATATTCAACTACAATTTCATACTCGGGGAATTTTTCATCGAGCATATTTTGAATTAGCTCAATTCCGTAGTCCTCGGTGCTTGAGTAAATTACAACTCTTTCTTTCTTTTCGCCGCAGCCCGAAAGAAATGTGAGCATTGTCGAAAGAACTAAAACTACTGCCATAAATAATGAGATTTTTTTAGCATTCCTTTTCATTTTTAAAAATTCCTTTCATTTGGTTTTGTAAAAGTTCATTTTATTTTCGTTTAAAATTTATTTTGAACAAAAAAATCAAAATAAAGCGCAAATAAATAGAATCCAAAGTTTTTGTTCAAACCTTTGAATTCTATTTGTGAACTTGAATTGCATTTCGATTATACACTCTATTTAGACAGATGTCAACACATTTTTATGTTTTTTTGCACCATATTATATTTATAGGAAGAAACATTTTAGAAAAAGGTAAAAAGGCGATTAAAAAAGAGCTATTTTAAATGTTATTAATTTACAAATTAAGAAGCGCTGATTTGGTATTATTCACAATTTTGACATATTTTCGACACAAATTTCATAGTTTTTATTGACAGCGCTTTTAAAGGCGTGATAAAATTAATATATCCCAAACGGGAAAAACATTTAAGGAGAATTTTTATGAAAGACAACAACAATTTAGTACGCTTTTTACTTACATTTTTCCTCGGCTGGATTGGTAGCTTAATTATCAACCACACATCACTTAAACCTGAGGGATATACATCACGCACAGGCTTATATTTCTTCCTTCCTATGATTACTTTCGGCATATATGGTTTAGTTGCATCAATCTGCAATTTCGTATTTGACCCCGCAAAAGAAAAGAATATCGGTTATAAGAAGGACTAATTTCTTATATTAAAAACGATAAAACCGTAGAGAGTTTGTGCTCTCTACGGGTTTTTATTTTTAAAAAAATTTTAGCATTGACGCATTAGGCGAATGTAAAATTCGCACGCCTTGTGAGCTGTTTCGAGCCTTATGCTTTCGTTGTTTCCGTGAATGGTGGCTCTTTCCTCGGCTGTTAAATCCATAGCAGAAAATCTATAGACTCTGTCGCTTATTCTGCCATAGTGGCGTGAGTCGGAGCACTGCACCATAAGATAGGGAGAAACTATTGAATTTTTCCAGGTTGATAGAACGGCGCTTGCCACTTTATCATAGCCCTCGCAGTCGGTTTCAGAAATGCGGCTCGGTTCCATTGAATGAATGAGTGACACCTCAACGCTTGGGTCATTTATGGTTTCATTAATATATTTGAGCGCCGAGCTTACGCTGTCAGCGGGGTTTAAGCGAATATTTGAAACCATACTTGCCTTTGGCGGAATAACATTTGATGCCGACGAGCCCTGCATTTGTGTAAATGCAACGGTTGTACGCATTAAGGCATTAAGCTCGCCGCCACTCTTTTTGCAGATTAAATCAAGCACAGGTAAAAAGATTTTAATGTTTGCAAAAATAATTTTAAATACAAAGCTTGAATGACGGCCTAATGTATCAAACATTTTTGCGGCAGGCACCGTCAGGTGCGCCTTAAATGGATTTGAAACCATTTTTACGCAGGCTTTGGAAAGGGTGTCAACGGGGGTTTTGGGCTTTGGCGCCGAGGCGTGTCCGCCGCCCGACTTAACCTCGTATTTTACATCCATCATTCCCTTTTCGGCAATTCCTATAAGTCCGCAGGGGGCAGAAACGCCGGGGAACACATTTTCAACAACCGCGCCGCCCTCGTCTACAACCATAGACGGAGTAATATTATTTTGCTCAAAGAAATCAACTATGTTAACTGCGCCATTGCCGTTAACCTCTTCGCCGCCTGAGAAGGCAAAGTAAATGTCATTTTCGGGGGTAAAGCCGCTTTTAATTAAATGGTCGGCGGCAAATAAGACGCCGTTAAAGGTAACCTTTGTGTCTAAAGTACCTCTGCCGAAAATTCTGCCGTCCTTTATAATGGCATCAAATGCAGGGGTGTCCCACATTTCCTCATTTACGGGAACTACATCGTAGTGTGCCATTAAAACTGCGGGGGAACCGTCGTTTTTGCCTTTCCAGCGAAAAAGTAGCGCTCTGTCAGGGAGCTTTTTAAACTGACAGACCTCAAAAACATTTGGGTAAAGTGTAGGAAGTAAATTTATAAGCTTTTCAAATTCGCCGTCGTCCTCAAGTGATTTATCACGATAGGAAACGGTTTTGCACTTTACAAGCTCGCAAAGATTATTTACAGCCCTTTCTTTGTCAAACTCTTCCTCATTTTCAAAAATCTTGGGGGCACTTTTTGGCTTAAAGCAAAGCGCCCTTATTAAAATTACTAAAAGAAATAATACAAAAAGGGCTAAAAGAGCCAAAATAAAATATTTCATCTCTTAAAGAACCCCTTTCTTGTAGAGAATTCTTGCAGTTATAACTGTAAACACAACGCCAACAGGCACCATAATTCCAACTGTTGAAGCGTTTAATGCAGGCACAAAAATGAAAAGTGCAAGCATTAAAATTACGGGTGCTATTGAAAGCTTTAGGTTTTTAGAGATAAATACAACGGCAAGGCCGCCGAAAAGTGCCGGTAAAATCATATCAAAGGCAGGGACTAAAACGGGCGACTCTAAAAGCGGAGTGATGGGTACTATTAAAACAACACCTATTATAATAATAAAGGTTGTAACAATGCTTGAAACGGCAATAGCAATAGTTGAGATAACCTCTCCCTCCTCGCTTGTTGCCTTAACATCTGCCCTTTCCATAGCGTCAATGGCGCAGGGGAGCTTTAGATTTGAAATATTACCTGTTACAAAGGATAAATATGTGCCGCCGGCACCAAGCATTGGAACGAATGTAAACATTTCGATTATACCAACCGCCCAGTACATAGGTGCAGTTGCAATAACGCCTTTTACTAAAACCTCTAAATTAGGGGTAGCTTTAAATATTAAGCATAATGCTATGGGGAAAGCTATAATTACAAGGCCTACAATAATGCCCCAGATTTTACCGTCGCGGTGCACGCTGTCCATATAAGATAAATTCTTTTTCATTATTTTGCACCTCCTAAAAGCATTGTAAAGGGTATTGCCGATGCCATACCTATAACAAGACTAAGCGGCAGGGCGTAATCTGTAAGCCACTTAATTTTAAATTTAGACGAAGAAAGTCCGCAAGCTGCCATAACAACAGCCGAAACTATCATTACACAAACGGGAATAAGCCCCGAAAAGTCACCCTTAATAACGGTGCCGACATCGCAGAATACATAGCCTAAAAATGCCGAAATCATACCAAGGAACATAGCGTTATTAAAAATCTCGCCCCATTTTTTGTCCTTCATACCAATCTTGTTAACGCCGCCTTGAATTTTCTTGGTGCAGAAGGGTACAAGAATTAAGCCTGCGGCAATTCCTATTGTCATAACAAAGGCGATGGTTATAAAAATTGAGGGGTCGGTAACCTGTGAGCCTGCGCCAAGACCTGCCGCTTCAAGTGCATTTCCTGCGGCAACCGTTTCATAGGAAATAGAACCGATAACCGAAAGTCTGAGCCAAGGAAGTGCAAGCCCGAGGCTCTTTGAAAGGGCAACAACGCCGATTAAAATTGCAACTGCAGGGGCAACTGTAAAAATTGCCGACGATGAAATTGTCTTGTTTATGGTTTCCTTTTTAATACCAAGCTCTTTTGCACGCTTGATGGCTTTTATTAAAAAGTAAAACGACTGTGCAAGCACTAAAGCTATAATTGCACCAACAAAGATAAAAAGAATAGGGTGGTTTGAGTTAAAGCTCATTGTATCTTTCTCCTTTATATGTTTTTGAAAACCATTTAAATGTCATAGGCCATAAAACACCGCCTACTACTACCATTAAAAAGTATCTGACTGTGCGGGCAATTAAATGTCCCGAGAAAAGAGCGTCTAAAGGTGCTCTTAAGGCTTCTTTTACTAAAACTACAAGCAAAAGCCCCAAAACAACCTTTACAATCTGCATTAAAGGTGACGCCTTTACCTTGAATTTTGTGTATTTTAAATCAACCGTGTAGGTTAAAATAAGCCCTAACATACAGCCAAGGAGTGTATAGCCGTTTTTCTGTGCCGACTCTAAATTGTGCATATCGGTGTTTTGCGGGAACGGGAATAAAAGCACAAATAAAAGATAAGCTATGGTAACTAAAGTTAAAGCGGCTAAAAGTATGTACATCGTTTTTGGGGAATTTTCAGCCTTTTTAAAGAGAGGATAAAAGGCAAAAATCAAAACAAGCGCAATTATAATTGAAACGCCTACATCAAGAGGGGTGTGCACCCCTAAATACATTCTTGACAGCGGCACTAAAACACAGGCAATTATGCAAATTACTCTTAAAAAGGTGTCCTTACTGCTTCTTGCAAGGCCGCCGAAAATTCCAACCGAGCTTTGAGTGTGCCCACTCGGGAAGGAGTAGCCTGAAGCTGCCTCGCGCGCCGACTCAACTATTGTAAATTTAGGGTCTAAAACCCACGGACGAGGGATTCTGAAAAGCATCTTTAAAAACTGATTTATTATGGTGCCTAAAAAGCCTGTTGTTAAAAGGTAATAGCCTTGATATTTGTTTACACACCAAAAAACTATCATACCAACTGCCATAAACACAGTTTCCTCACCAAGCGTTGTAACGATAGAAAAAAAGGTGTCTAAAAACGAGCTTCTTATTGACTCAAGAAAATATAAAACTGACATATTTTCCCTCCTTGTCTTAATATTTTCAGTATATCACAAATTAAAAAAGGTTACAACAATAAAAAACGGCGCACAGCGCCGTTCTTTTTTATACTAAATTAGTCCTTTATATATTCTGCTATATCCTCAATGCGACAGTTTAAAACGCGACATAGCTTATCTATTGTTTTTGTTTCTATATTTTCGTTTGCCTTTAAACGACGAATAGTTTTACTATCAATTCCACATTCTTCCCGTAATTTATAGGTTGAAATGCCTTTTTCTTTCATAGTAAGCCATAATTTATCAAACACTATCATAATTAAGACCCCCTTGACAAATACTATTATGGGGGTTATAATCCTAAATATTAAGGGGATATAATCCCCATAAACAACTAAATCATTTAACGAAAACCATGGGGGAAATTATGACCGAATATGAAAATCCTTATAAGATACTGTTTAATAGCATAACCGATGCACTTAATGTAGAAGATTTTGAAATAGCAAAGCGAATTTTAATTTATGGGCAAAGAGCTGCCGAAGAAGCATTTATAAACTTTGAAGAAGAGGAACAATAAAAAAGTACTAGCGCAAGAGGCACGCTCCACAATGGAGTGTGCCTCTTGCGTCGTTTTTATAGGAACTTTCTTATATCTAAAGCCAGCTGTCCTTCTAAGTTTATAAGTCTTTTTGTTATATCCTTTGATTTTTCGTCTGCGGCGGCGTACTGATTTAAATACTTATTAAGTGATTTTACCCCCATATTACAGCCGTCGGTCATAAGGTCGGCAATGGTGCTGTCGTCTTCATGCATTGTAAGCTTCATTTCTGTTTTCATTTTTGACATAGCCTCTGCAAGCATACTGGGACTCTTTCCGTCGTCGTCATAGCTTGAAAGCAAATTCTGAAGCTCGCCGTCAAGCTTTTGGTGCTCGTCCTTGCAGGCATTTAAAAGCTCCATCAAATCGGCGCTTTCAACGTGAGGGAGCACATCGTCTATTGATTTTACACCCATTTTAATTCCTGCATCACATTCCCTTAAAAGTCTTATAGTGTCCTTTTCTATCATAGAAAATCCTCCTTTTTTTAGCTAGTATACACGAAAATTTAAAGATAATTCAAAACTATGTAAAAAGCTTTGCAAACCACTTGACTTTAGCACAATAAAGTGCTAATATAGTAAACATATTAAAAAAAGAGGTTGTGTGCACTATGAACATACATTCAGACTCCATCGACAGATTATTCAAAACAATATTAAATCTCAAAACGGTTGAGGAATGCTATTTATATTTTGAGGACATTTGCACCATTAAAGAGCTTCAGGATATGGCACAAAGACTTGACACCGCCATTATGCTCGACGAGGGCGCAAACTATCAAAAAATCTCTAATGATGTAGGCGTCAGCACCGCCACTATCGGCAGGGTAAGCAAATGCCTTAAATATGGAAGCGGCGGATACAGAAACGCCATTGACGGACTCAAAAAGGAGAAATAAGCTTTTATGGACTTATCACTTAAATATGAAGAGGAAATCGTTTTTGCGCTTCGCTCGTTATATAGCAAATACGGATACTCTCAATATAAAATGAACAAATTTGAGGAATATGACCTTTATGTTAAAAATAAAGACTTTCTCATTTCCGACAGTGTAATAACATTTACCGACACAAACGGTAAGCTTATGGCATTAAAGCCCGACGTTACCTTGTCTATTGTTAAAAACAGCAAGGACATAAAGGGCTATGTAGAAAAGCTTTATTATAATGAAAATGTTTACAGGGTTTCAAAGGGAAGCCATAGCTTTAAGGAGATTATGCAGGTTGGACTTGAATGTATCGGCGATATAGACAGCTACTGCATAAGCGAGGTTATCTCTCTTGCGGCAAAAAGCCTTAAAGAGATAAGCGAAAATGCGGTTTTAAGCATTTCGCATTTAGGTCTTCTTAATGCTATATTAAATCCCTTAAATTTAAGCTCTGACCTAAAAAGTCAGATTATTAAATGCATCGAAGAGAAAAACGAGCACGAGCTTAAAAGTCTTTGCACTCAAAATGAGATTGACGATAACACCGCCTTACTCATTTCAAAGCTTATTTCGCTTTACGGAAACGCCTACGAGGTTATAAATGAGCTTAAAGATTTAGATGAAAGCGAAAATTACAAAGCGGCGTTTTGTGAGTTTGAAAAGATTTTAAATCTTATAACCGACGAAAATATAAAGGCTATGCTTCAGATTGACTTTTCGGTTGTAAGCGATGCTAAATATTATAACGGCATTGTCTTTAAGGGATTTATTGAGAAAATTCCCTCAAGCGTGCTTTCGGGTGGACAGTATGACTCACTTATGAAGAGAATGAACAAAAAATCGGGTGCGCTCGGCTTTGCTGTTTATCTTGATATGCTCGACCCCTTAAAATCACAAATCGACGAATTTGAGCAGGATGTAATTATTTTATATAATGAAAACACCGACCCTACAGCTCTTAAAAAGCTCACAGAAGAGCTTATTTCAAAAGGAAATCGCGTGTCGGCACAAAAAACTATTCCCGATAAGCTAACCTACCGTGAGCTTATTGATTTAAGGAAATGAGGTGACACTTTTGAAAACCATGCTTAATATAGCTCTTCCTAAGGGAAGGCTTGGAGAAAAGGTTTATTCTATGTTTGAAAAGGCGGGTTTTGAGTGTCCTTCTATAAAGGAGCAAAACCGCAAGCTTATATTTGAAAATGAAAAAACGGGCGTAAGATATTTCTGGGTAAAGCCCTCTGATGTGCCCATTTATGTTGAAAGAGGCGCCGCTGATATTGGCGTTGCAGGCAAGGATATTCTTTTAGAATACTCGCCCGACATTTACGAGCTTTTGGATTTAAACATCGGTAGGTGCAAAATGGCGGTTGCGGCAAAAAAAGGCTTTAGATATAATAATCAGAAAACTCTAAAGGTTGCCACAAAGTTTGCAAACATAGCACAGAATTATTACACCTCAACAGGCAGAGATATTGATATTATCCATCTAAACGGCTCGATTGAAAGTGCCCCCATTTTAGAGCTTTCGGATGTTATTGTTGACATTGTTGAAACAGGTACAACATTAAAGGAAAACAATTTAGAGGTTATTGAAACGGTTGTGCCCATAAGCGCAAGGCTTATTGCAAACAAAACTTCCTTTAAATTTAAAAGCGAGGCAATAG
>JAFSGZ010000002.1 GCA_017440545.1 Oscillospiraceae bacterium | reverse complement strand
GCCATTAAAACATACTCTTTTTCTTTAACCTTTATTTTTTTATTAACCGCCTTATCAAATAAAACAAACTGCTTGTCCTCAATATTACGATTCGACGATATAAAGGATATAAGCGGCAAAAATGTAAAACATAAAAACAAACACAAAAGCTTTATGGCTAAATTTTTCATAGACTTCCTCCAATCAGCGCTCGCTCTATTGACTTTAGGATATATTTTTGGTAAAATATATTATTATTTATTTTAAAGACAGGAGTATTAAAAGGTGAAAGACAATCACGATAATTCTTTAACATATTTATGTAATGAATTTAATAAATATAACCGTATAAGTCCCGAAAACTATAAAAACTTCAATGTCAAGCGTGGACTTAGAAACAAGGACGGCACAGGTGTGCTTGCTGGCCTCACCCTTATTTCAAACGTTCACGGATATATTCTTGACGAAGGCGACAAAATACAGATAGACGGTGTTTTAACCTATCGCGGAATTGATATTAAAGACATAATAGCAAACTGCATTAAAGAAAACCGTTACGGCTTCGAGGAAGTTATTTGGCTTCTTTTATTTGATAGTCTGCCCACTAAAGAGCAGCTTTCAAACTTTAGGGGTATACTTTCCAAGCACAGAGCGCTTCATGAGGAATTCTTAGAGCGCACTATGGCATCAACCCCCTGCACCAACATTATGAATAAAATGGCGCAGAGCGTACTTTCGCTTTATTCCTATGACAGCGACCCCGACTCAACCACACTTAAGAATGTTTTAAGACAGTCAATAAGCCTTATGGCAAAGCTTCCTGCTATCGCCGTTGCAGCTTACAATATTAAAGAGAACAAATCTATTGATGGCTTTAACACCCTTGATGCCTCAAAGGACATTTCCTTTGCCGAGCACGTTTTAACCCTTATTAGAGGTGAAGGAAACTTTACACAGGAGGAAGCACACCTTTTGGATATATGCCTTATTCTTCATGCAGAGCACAGCGGTGGTAACAACTCAACCTTCTCCTGCCGCGTGCTTTCTTCAAGCGGAACCGACACCTATTCGGCAATTTCGGCAGCTATTGGCTCGCTTAAAGGTCCAAAGCACGGTGGCGCTAACAAAAAGGTGCTTGAAATGCTCGAAGCAATTAAAGAGGGCGTTGACGATGCTACTGATGACACCCAAATTGCAGCAATGCTTCGCAAAATAGTTGCAAAAGAGGCTGGCGATAAATCCGGACTTATTTACGGAATCGGCCACGCTGTTTACACTCTTTCCGACCCCCGAGCCGTTATTTTAAAGGATATTTGCAAAAACCTTTCAAAAGAAAAGGGCTTTAATGACGATTTCTTAATTCTTTCTGCTGTTGAGCGTCTTGCCCCCACCATCTTATTTGAAAAAATGGGTGAAAGCAAAAACCTTTGTGCTAATGTTGACCTCTATTCAGGTTTAATTTACAGAGAGCTTGGCATTGACAGCGAGCTGTTTACTCCGCTTTTTGCAGTTTCGAGAATTGCAGGCTGGTGTGCTCACAGAATTGAAGAGCTTAATTGCAGCCCTAAAATAATAAGACCTGCATACAAATCTCTTTCAAAGCGCATTCCCTACACCCCTATTGATGAGAGAAACTAATTTAAGGAGATTATTAAAATGAAAAATTACGTTTTGCGAAAACCATTTTTTCTAACAGTTTCTCTTATATCGATTTTCGCAACATTTTTCAGATTTATTCTAATTAAAACAAACATTGATGCCTCAACCGGTTTTTATTTAAACACCTCAAGCTTTTCAAGGATTATGCTTATAATTCTTTTGGTTTTGGCGTTACTACTTGGTATAGCCGTCTTAATTTTATACAGCAAGCTCCCTCTTTTAAAAGAAAGACAAAGCTTCAGCTTTGAAAAGTTTTTTGACTCGCGCATTTTATTTATAGCTTTAACTGTTTGTTTTATGTTTAACACAGGTTTTGAGATTTTCAGACTTATAAATCCGCCTGATGATTTGGTTATTTCAAATAATATGAGCTTTTTTGGGGTTGTTACCCTGTTTCTTTCGATTGTGTGCGCTGTTATTTTTGCACTTCTTGCATTTTTACCACAAAACCGCCACATCGCAAGCAGCGGCTTACTTTTAGCAGTTGTTATATTTACTGCTTTTAGGCTTATGCGTGATTTTACAAGCTATTCAACAATAAGCTTTGTTTCAGAGCATCTTTTAAACATAGTTTATCTTTGCTCTCTGCTTATAAGCTTTTTCTCACTTTGCCGCTGTTTTTCTCTTTGCGAAAACAAAAAAGGCAGACGCTCTGTTTTAGTTTTTGCACCAATCACCATAGTTCTTGGATTTACCCTTTCGGTGTCAAATATTTTCGGCTTTATTTTAGGCTTTGACAGCGTTAGCCTAAGCGATTTATTCAGACATCTAATTGACCTTCCGCTTGCTGTTTTTATTTTAAAAGCATCAATGCATTTAGTAAAAGAGAATTAAAAATTAAAGTAAAAAAAGACCTGACTTTTAAAAAAGTCAGGTCTTTTTGTTTTGTCTATACTAAACCGTTAACCCAATCTGTATCTTCAGATACTACATTTTCGCTTTCGACAGGCTGTTCTTCATATACGTAAAGAATTATAGTGTGAACCTGCGAAATATCAATAACCTCGCCCGGCTCTTCACTCATTTCAACAACTGTTTTGCTATCGCCATAGGTACCTACTTTGGTTTTAACCTCGTATCTTATAAAGTTTGCATACAAGGTATCCTTAGCATAGTCGATATTTTTTCCAACTAAATCGGGAAGTGTTCTGTATTTTGAGCCACGGCTTACAGTTAATGTAATTTCGGTGCCGTCCTTTTCAACAGGGGTGCCAGCTTCAACCGACTGCTCATAAATAGTTCCCTCTGAGAACTGCTCGCTGTATTCATAAGCGATGGTGAACTTAAACTTCTCGTTGTAGTCCTCGTCGTTTTCAACCGCGCTGATGTTGCGGTTTACAAAGTTGGGAACAGAGTAAAGATAATTTACATCCGAGTCGCTTTCATCTTTACTACTATCCTTAGAGCTACTACTGCTACTTACCAAATTAGAGCTTGGTGAGTCCTTATCTTTATCCTTTTCCGAGGGGAATAAAAATAGCATTGCAACTATTATAAGGATGATTAATACAGGAAGGCTTACAGCCGATGCAATAATTGCATATTTGGTGGAGTCCTTCATCTTTTTCTTTTTAGGCAATTTTTCATCATCAACATTTATGCCGATAATTTCATCCTGAGGCTCTGCAAAGCCAATGGTTTCTGAAAGCTGTGATATAAATGCCGATACGCTTTCTGTTCTCTTTTCGGGAGAAAGAGCCATTGCTGAATTAAGCGCATTTGAAACGTTTTGAGGAATACTTGAATTTAATGTGCCTGCTAAAACAAGATTGTCGTTTGAAACCCTTGAAATAGCCTCAGCAGGCATTGTTCCTGTGAGTGCTCTGTAAATTGTGGCGGCTACGGCATACACATCGGTGTAGGCTGCCTGCCAAGCGCTTGAGGTGTACTGCTCAGGTGCAGAATAGCCTGCAAAAAGCTGAGGCACAAGCTCACTTCGAGCTGTTCTTGCAGGAGCAATATCAAACGAAGTCAGCTTTAAATTTCCGCTGCGGTCAACCATAATTGTTTCGGGGCTGATGCCGCGGTGCAGAAGCTCTGATGAGTGAATGGCACTAAGGCAGGATAAGAGAGGCATAAAGAGGCTCTTTGTATCCTCCCATGAGAGATACCCGCCGTTCTTTTTAAGGAACTCTGCAAAGGTCATTCCCTCAACATATTCATACACAATATAAACTGTGTTATTTTCTTCAAAAAACTCGTTTATATGCTCAACCTCTGAAAGAGCATTACACTTGGTTAGATGCTTTGCAAGATCGATAAAATCCATTAAAAGTGATTTATACTGAATTTCACAGCCTGCTGCTGCCTTAACCTCGGGTTCTCCCTTTTCTCTTACAGCAAGGTTTTCGGGCATATATTCCCTGATTTTAACCTTGCAGTTCATAATAAGGTCGAAGCCCATGTATGTAGCGCCTGAGCCATTATAGCTTAACACCTTGCCGACAAGGTAGCGCTCCTTTAAAATGGTTTTGGGAGCTAAATATGACGGAAGATAAGGCGAGCCGTCAACATAGCCACATTTAATGCACTTTGCAACGCCCTCGCTTTTTTCTCTCATACATCCCATACAAAGATTTTCGATATTCATAATTTTTTACACTCTCCTGTTTTTAGGAAAAATATAGTTTATAATAAATATTTTAATTCATTGCGTTTTTAAATTTAGGAAGCACGCCAATGCCGTTTTGAGTCAGCGCCGGCATTTGATATATATCGTGTCCGGGGAAGTGATTTCCCTCTATTAAAAGCGGCCCGTTATTTGTAAAGGCAATATCCCAGCCGGTGTAGCCTATATCGTCTACAACTGCTGCCGCCCTTTTTACTAAATCCATAGCCTCTTTAAAATCGGGAAGCTCAAAGCCCTTTATTACTGTGTTTGAATCGGGGTGAATTTTAAACACCTTGCCGTTTTTATCGGCAGCATCCGTTGTGATAATCCCCGTTTCACTATCAACCAAAGCAGCCATTCCGCCGCTGTTTAGATTATCAACTATTGTGTCCCCTGCACCTATTCGAATTGAACAGAAAACGGGAGTTATTTTGCCGTTATATTTAATAGTAACGCATCTTACTGTGTTTACACAATTTTTGAAAAGACTATTTAATTTATCGTGCTGATAAATAAACTGTTCAACTATTGTTTGATTGTTTTTAAGACAATAGGCTTTAAGCTCATCTGCAGAGCTAAAATCACTCGATTTAAGCTTTTCAACACCCTTACCACAGGCTTCGGCACGAGGCTTTACAATAAACACCTCATTATTTTTTAAGAAAGCTTCAATTTGTTCATTTGAGGCGGTACTTAAATTAAGCCAATCTCTTTTTAAGAAATCCTTAAAAACCTCATTAAATTCGTCCTTATTATCAAAAAAGTGCCAAGCCTCTTTTTTGTTTAAGGTTTTTACAAGCTGATTATTTATACCGCGTGTAACCTGAGTTTTTCTCTGATAACCCTTTAGGTTATAAAACTCAAAAACAACATAATCCATATAGCCTGCCAAATACTTAAAGCCGCAGTAAATCATATCAACTAAGATGAATAAAGTGGGCTTATGTGTTTTTTTAGACACTTCCCTTGCCTTTATCACCATATTCTTAAAATCCATTGAGGCTATTCTGCGAAATATATATTTTACCTTTCCCACCTAATTACCTCTATATATCCTTATTTTGATTAATGCCTTCTAAAACCTCGCGGTTTTTCTCCTCGCCGTCGACACCCTCGGTGCTGTCCTTTGAAAAGATAACCTTTAGTGTTAAAAAGCAGATTTTAAGGTCTAACAAAAACGAATAGTTATTAATGTAAAAGAGGTCCATTTTAAGCTTATCTATAGGAGTGGTGTTATACTTACCTCTGACCTGTGCAAGTCCTGTAAGACCTGCCTTGGCATTTAATCTATAAACAAACTCGGGAACGGTTTTTACATATTCTTGAATAAAAACATCTCTTTCAGGTCTAGGACCTACAAAGCTCATATCGCCCACAAAGATGTTAAAAAGCTGAGGAAGCTCATCGAGACGTGTTGCTCTTAAGGTTTTGCCGATTTTGGTGATACGCGGGTCGTCTTTAGTTGAAAGCATAGCTCCGCTTATCTCTTCGGCATTTTGAATCATTGTTCTGAACTTTAAAACCTTAAAGCTTTTATAGTTTTCGGTTATTCTCTCCTGACGATAGAAAACGTCGCCGCCGTCGTCACGCTTAATTAAAATAGCAACAACCGCCATTATGGGAAGCGTCAGAATAATAAAGATTGCCGAAACTACAATATCAAAAAGCCTTTTTATAAGCTTTTCCTCTAAAGTTAGTGTCATAGGCTTGCAGGCAAGATAGGGAATATCGTCTATCTGCACAAGGCTTGAGTTACTAACCGAGATTTCATAAAGCTCGGGTAATATATAAATATTCTTATTAAGCGCAAAGCAGTACTGCGCAACCTTTTCACGCTTTTTACTTGACAAATCAAGCACAAAAACCGATTCGCACTGGCAAATTGAATAGTAAAGCTCGGCATCCTCGTAGTTTAAAATTTTAACAATTTCATACTTATCGCTGTAGCCTTTAATCTTTTTAATATAGCTATCGATATTTTCGGTGTCATAGCAAACTATTATTGCCTTTTCGGGTTTTTTAAAGGCTCTGTATATAAGCCTCGAAATAATAGCCCAAATTGAAAATGCCGCAACCTGCATTAAATAGGTTAAGACAAAGTCGGATGCGGAGAACCATATAAAAGAATAAACCCTTATAATCATAGTTGCCGCAAGGTCGCTAAGCAGTGTGGCAAATGCACCGGTTATGATAATTTCAATAGCCCTTTTATTTGTTATTGCATAGGTTCCTGTGATGTGCAAAAACAAAAAAGCAAACATTACAATAGGCACTATTGTGGCGTGCTCATCAATTGGCACGCTTCCGTTTGCGAATATCTCCTTTAAAGAAAAGATAAACACAAATGAAATAATAAGAATTTGAGCAAGAGCATTTAAATAATAAAGTGACCTGCCGAAATTCTTTATTACCTTTTTAATCATGGTGACGAATTCCGTCCTTTTTATGTTTTAGAAGCAGCTTTCGGCAGCTTTTTTAGCCTTGCTTCTGTTTTCGCTTATTATAAAATAAACATACTTGCCCTTTGAATTTATAACTGCTTCATTAACCTTGCCGATTTCCTCGGGCACATAGTCAACAAAGGCATCGTAAAGCTCCTGCTTTCTTTCTTTTACAACCTCGAGCATATCCTCAACGTCGTCTTGCTCTTTCATTTTGAAAATACCGATTTCATCAACCATCGCACCGCTTGAGCAGACATAAACTGTGTATTCCTCAATGTCTTCAAGTGAAATGCCATAGTATCTACGATCGATATTACTGTCGTTAAGCTCTACAAGCTCTGTAAACTCGGTGCTGTTTTTTACAGCATCGGCAACCTCTTTTGTGCTGGGATTTTTCATTTTTTCATTAGATGAACAAGCTGTAAGCGACAGTGCTAAAACTGAGATTAGTAAAAATGCTGAAATTACCTTTTTCATTTTAATTCTCCTTTTTATTCGTATCTTGAAGTGTGACATCTGACATATTCTATCCAGGTGGTGTAAACCGAGGAATTAAAGTGCACGCCGTCGGTGCTGATATCCTTTGACAAATAGCCGTCCTCAGACACAAGTGCCGAAAAAACATCTACAAAGTACATTTTATTTTTTTGAGCCAATTTTAAAAGCTGTGCATTAAACTCCTTTATTTTTTTTACGCTCATTTGCTCAGATTTTGCTTCCTTATCCTTTGTTATGGGAGGAATTGACTGAATATAGAAAATGGCGTCGGGGTTATCCTTTTTAAGCCTGTCTATAACAGTTTGATACTGCTTTATCATTGACTCAACACTCATCCAGTCGATACCGTTAGTGCCGAGCATTAAATATATTTTCTTAGCCCCAAGCTCTTTTACAGCCTCAGGAATTGTTACCTTATCGCCCTTTGAGTTTCTAACAGATTTGGTGGTTAAAAAGGTTTCAAGATTTACGCCTGTTGATGCTACAACCTTTGCTGTTGAAATAGTGGAATAAAGGTCGATACCCGTTGTGATGGAGTCACCCACAAAAACAGCATCAGAAAAATACGCCGTTTCGCGCATAGCACTTTGAGAAAGAGGATACTCAACAGCTCCGGTTAAGGTTTGCTCACCGCCGCTTTGTGTTTTTTCTCCGTCATCAGTTTTAGATGACGAAACACTATCGGGGCGCTGTGCCACAATTATTTTATCTGTATTTTTATAGCTAAATGCCCAAACAATAGAAATTATAAGAGCTATAAAAAGGACAATAGCAATTAGGAAAAGCGATGCCAAATTACTGTTTAACTTTACATCAAAGGTTTTCTTTTTTCTATCAAAAATACTTCTGTTTTCAGGCACTGCTTCACCCACCTTCTTTTTTAGATTACATTACATTTTACCATTTTATAAGTTATTTGTCAATTATATATAATAGTGTTAACACATTGGTAACGAAAATGCAAAAAGGTCAACACGCCTGTGTTGACCTTTTTTATAAAAGCAACCTATTGACATCTTCCATTGAGCCGACAAAGACATTTTTAAGCTGCTCTGCGGTTTTGTTTGATATTTCGAGGTTTTTGCCGCTTAAATTATCATTTAAAACAAACACCGCCGTGTTACCGCCAAGCTCTTTAGACAGCACAGAAAGACTTCTTATCGCCATTTCCGTGTTTTTCTGACTTTGGGAAAGCCTTGTTAACACAACTATTGGCTCTTTTATTTTAACCGACATCAGTCTATCCACAAGCTCGAAAATTTTATGTAGTCCCAACATAAAGACAATCACGACAATCGAAAAAATTACAGCTTTTCCCATTTTTTTGCCTCCTTTACATTTATATTCTATGTAAAAAAGCAAAAAAGCGTGAAAAGCCGTTTTTTAAATTAAATGCTCAATATCCTTTTTAAGTCTTGATATTATTTTCTTTTCAAGGCGTGATATATATGACTGCGAAATACCAATAATCAGTGCCACCTCTTTTTGAGTGTGCTCTTTATATCCGCCGAGTCCGAAGCGCATCTGCATTATGGTTTTCTCTCTGTTTGAAAGCTTGGAAACGGCATTTAGTATGACATTTCGCTCTACCTCCTGCTCAATGTGCGAATTTATTGTATCGGGGTCGGTGCCAAGGACATCTGACAGCAAAAGCTCGTTTCCGTCCCAATCGATATTCAACGGTTCATCTATTGAAACTTCAATTTTTTGAGAGTTATTCTTTCTTAAATACATTAAAATTTCATTCTCGATACAACGCGAGGCATAGGTGGCGAGTTTTATATTTTTATCTACCTTAAAGGTGTTAACCGCTTTTATTAAGCCTATTGTGCCGATTGACACCAAATCCTCAACCCCGACACCAGTTGACTCAAATTTGCGGGCGATATAAACAACAAGCCTTAAGTTATGAACAATGAGCATTTCCCTTGCTCTCTCCTCATTTACACGCATTAGCTCAAAAACGTTGTTTTCTTCCTCGACGCTTAGGGGCGGAGGCAAATTTTCGGGACCGTTTATGTAGTATACCGAATCGGTCCTAAGCTTATGTATAAGCATTACAATTATTAAATAAAGCTTACTGCCTATCTTTTTCAATATTTACACTCCTTTTAAATTAATACAAGCTCGGGTGAAAGCAAAACTGAGAACTCGCCGTCACAAATTTTCTCATGTGTAACAGCCATTACAATTTTCTCTATTCTCTTATTTTGATTTTTCAAATGCACCTCGGCGTCATCCAAAACAACTCCCGAGAGAACCGAGCTTCCGTTTACTGTGTTTACAGGGATTATTCTGAGTCGCCCCGAATATTTACTGTTCACTATATCGCCGTAAAAGCCTTTTTCAAAGCCGTTTTTTGAGAAAATTTTTATAAGCTCGCTGTCAAAAAGGCTTTTTACACTTTCAAAGCTGCAAACAATTACGGGCGCGCCGCTTAAAATATCCTTTAGCATATTTCCGCTGTCAATCATTCCCTTAATTGTAACCTTTTTATCAAAAAGCTTTAAGGTAACTGAAATTTCACCGCCTATAAGCCTTCGTTTGTTTATGATTTTTGAAACAATAAGTGCAAGGCCGTAAACCGCCGCCGTTGTTAAAACAAGGGTTAAGGGTGAAATATTTATAAAAACGCTTGAATTTCTGACTACTATATTTCTAAATCCTAAAAACTCCCAAAGAAAGATAGCTCCGCCCGCCAAAATTATATTTGAGGCATAAAAAACAAGTGTCATTTTAAAAAGTGGCTTTACAGAAATTCTTCCCACAAGCGAAAAAACAACCAAAAAGGAAATTACAAGTTTTATAGCAAATTCAAAGAAAAAATTAAGCTCGGGGACAAAAATTAAAAGTGAGGAAAGGGAGGCAAGAAAGGCTGACAAGACAAGCCTTAAGCTTTTTGCGTTTTTACCCAAAAGATAAAGCGAAAGCTTTAAAAGAAAAAAGTCGATTATAAAATTTGTTAAGATAAGCACATCGACATACACCGTTTGCATTTTATCGCCTCCACAATTATGTATTATAATCCGAGGGTGCCTTTTATTTTGTCGAATGTGCTTTTAATTTAAAATAAATTTTGTGTAACACAAAGCTTCTTTATTTCATAACATACAGTAAAGCTACATAAAAGGAGAAAGAGGTTTTATGTGCCCAAACGCAAATAAAAACGGCTCTAATATGATAGATACATCCTATAGGCTTAGAATGTTTAACTCGCCACTGTGTCAAAACACCGATTTAAGACTTTGCCAAAACGAGAACGGAAGCTATGGCCTATATGCTAAATCGCGTCGGAATAATTTTTGGCCCAATTTTACTCATCCTCGTTCTTTGCCTTGCAATAGGCTGTACAGATAAAAATCCCTGCATCTTTTTAAGATGCAGGGATTTTAAATTTATAGCCTTTCAGCTATCTCATATATAAGTTCTTCGGTTTTTTGCCAGCCAAGGCAGGGGTCGGTTATGGATTTTCCATAGATATGTTCTTCACCTATGCTCTGTGCGCCATCCTCAATGTAGCTTTCTATCATAAGACCTTTAACAAGCTTTTTAATATCGTTGTTAGCACGGCAGCTATGTGTAACTTCGTTTGCAATTCTTATCTGTTCCAAATATTTTTTTCCTGAATTTGCGTGGTTTGTATCAACTATAACCGAAGGGTTTTGCAAATTCATTTTACCATAAAGCTCAGAGAGCTTTAAAAGGTCCTCATAGTGATAGTTTGAAGCATCTCTTCCGGTATAATCGGTGTAGCCTCTTAAAATCGCGTGGGCGTTTTTGTTGCCCTCTGTCATAACCTCCCAGCCTCTATAAAGGAAGGTATGCTTGCTTTGAGCGGCAATTATGGCGTTCATCATAATATTAAAGTCGCCGCTTGTTGGGTTTTTCATTCCTACAGGAATTTCAAGTCCGCTGGCGGTGAGTCTGTGCTGCTGATTTTCAACAGAGCGGGCACCTACTGCTACATAGGATAAAAGGTCGGAAAGGTATCTGTAATTTTCAGGGTAAAGCATTTCGTCGGCACAGCTGAACGAGTAGTCGCGAAGTGCGGCGGCGTGCACATTTCTGATTGAAATTATTCCCTTTAGCATATCGGGTTTTTCATTGGGGTCGGGCTGATGAAGCATTCCTTTATAGCCTTTACCGGTTGTGCGAGGCTTATTTGTGTATATACGAGGAATAATAATAATTTTATCCTTAACCTTGTCCTCCACAAGTCTTAATCTTGCGATGTAATCGAGAACAGAGTCGAAATTATCTGCCGAGCAAGGCCCTATAATAAGTAAAAATTTATTGCTTGTACCCTCAAAAACCGCTTTAATTTCGCTGTCGCGTTTTTCTTTAACCTCTTTCATTTTTTCGGTTAGAGGATACATTTCCTTTATATCCTTTGGAATGGGTAATTTTCTAATAAACTGCATACTATTCTTCCTTTATAGTTTTTTATCGAAATTTCTACGGCGTTCTGATGAGAGGCGCATCATACTTCTCATTTCCTCTCTGTCGCCCTTTACAATACATTTATAAAGCTTATCAAAGGCACTTTTATACTTATCCATTTGTGTTAAAAGTACCTCGCGGTTTGATATAAAAAGCTCACTCCACATTTCGTCATTTATGTTAGCAATTCGGGTTAAATCCCTAAACGAGTCGCCCGTGTATTTCTCTAAATTAGGGTCATCATTTGCACACATAAGCGAAACTGCTATGCAGTGGGTCAGCTGTGAAAGGAAGGCTATCATTTCGTCGTGCCTTTCAACAGGCAGTTGTGATACGTCCTTAAATCCAAGCTCATGACCTAGGCTTTTGCAAAGCTCTATTGCTGAAAAGGTGTTTTTCTCGGTGGGAACAACTATAAAGTTTGCGCCCTTAAATATGCTGTCATCGCTGTTTTCAACCGAGCTTACCTCTCTACCTGCCATTGGGTGAGCGGCAATAAACTCGACTCCCTCAGGGATAGCGTCCTGCACATATGACACAACTCCGCCCTTAACACCTGTTACGTCTGTTAAGATGGTGCCTTTTTTTATAAGATGGGCGTAATCGTCAATCCACTTTAAAAAGGTGTGGGGATAAAGGGCAAAGACGATAATATCTGCCTCGTCTAAAAGGCTTTTATCAACCTCTACGCTTCCCTTGTCTATTAATTTGTGTTCTAATGCATAGTTTATAGAGCTTTCTTTAATATCAATGGCAGAAACGCTGTAGCCCTTTTTCTTTAGTGCCATAGCATAAGAGCCGCCCAAAAGTCCAAGCCCTACAATTAATATTTTTTTAGATGGGTCAATTAACATTTATTTCAAGTCCAATCTTAAGTTTTTGTATTTCCTCAAAAAAGTTAGGATAGCTTTTACTAACAGCCTCGGCACCAATAATCTCACCGCCCGTTTTGGTTAAAAGCAATGCCATTGCCATTACAATTCGGTGGTCGTTATGGCTTAAAATAGGCTCTGACGGCGCATTTATCTTGCCGCCGAAAACTGTTAGGCTGTTTTCATAAATTTCGGTTTTAACATTAAGCTTTGAAAGCTCGCTTGCCATAGCCTTAGCTCTGTCGCTTTCCTTTATTTTAAGTCGGCGTGTACCTAAAAATGTTGTTTTGCCGAAAAGAGCAGAAAGTGCCATCATAACGGGGGCTAAATCGGGGCAGTCTGTTAAATCAAATTCTCTCTCGCCCTTTAGAAGTCCCTCATACATTTTTTTATAGACTCTATCACCCTGAAGCGAATTTTCGCTTAAATTTAAAACCTTGACATTTCCGCCGAGCAGATTAAATGCATCTAAAAAGGCAGCGTTTGAATAATCACCCTCGACGCTGTAGTTTCGGCTACAGTATCGACTATCCTTATCTATATAAAATATGTTATTATCTCTTTTAACGTTTACGCCAAAATCGCTAAGTGCCTTTATTGTCAAATCTATATAAGAAGCACTTTCTAAATGTCCTGTAACCTCAATGCTACTGTTTTTATAGAGGAAAGGCAAAGCAAACAAAAGACCCGAAATAAATTGACTTGATACATCGCCTCGAACCCTAAATTTGCCTCCGCCAAGCTTACCCTTTATCGTCAGGCTGTTTTTGGTTTTTACAAAATCTATATTATTTTCTTTAGCAATTTGCTCATAAATATCAAGAGGACGCTCAAAAAGGCGCTCACTTCCCGTTAGAGTAATCTCCTTTTTTGAAAGCATACAAAGCGGAATTAAAAACCTCAGTGTACTGCCGCTTTCGCAGCAGTTAAGCTCACCCTTTACATCGGGGCAAAGAGGACTTAAAGAGCCTAATATAGCCTTATCGCCCTCTATTTCTACATTTGCGCCAAGCGCCTTTAAGCAGGATAGAGTCGCCTCTATATCTTTAGAAAAGCTTATACCATAAACGGTGCTTTTTTCGGTCAGCGCTGCTGATATAAGCGCTCTGTGGCACATACTTTTTGAAGGTGGTGCCTTAACTGTTCCCTCTGCAACAGAAGGGGTTATTTTTACATTCATTATTTTTCACTTCCATACTGCGAATTTAAGTAGTCAATAGCCTCTAAATAGCCATCAAAGCCTTTGCCTGAGATAGTTTTTTCGCAGTAATATCTTACATAGCTTGTTTTTCTAAATTCCTCGCGCGAGTCGACATCCGAAATGTGCACCTCAACTGCAGGAATATTAACTGCCTTTAAAGCATCTAAAATTGCAACGCTTGTGTGGGTGAAGGCACCGGGGTTTATAACTATGCCGTCGAATTTATTTAGTGCCTTTTGAATTTCTGTTACAATTTCGCCCTCATAGTTTGACTGAAGGCATTTAACCTTAACACCTTTAGCTTTAGCGTGATTTTTTATTTTTGAAATCAGGCTTTTATAGGTGTTTTTGCCGTAAATTTCGGGTTCTCTAATGCCTAACATATTAAGATTTGGCCCGTTTATTACAAGTAATTTCATTTTAAAAATTCCTCTTTTATTATTTTGGCATTATTTTCTGCATCGTTGCCTGCTTTTAAATGAAAATCGCAGGAATTTGTGTAGATGTGATAGCGCTCATCATAGCGTTTTTTTAGGTCTTCAATACTGCTTGAAAGCGGCCTGTCGCTTGTTGGAATAAGATATTTTAATTCTCTGTCAATAAAATAAATTCTTCCGTTTTGCTTTAAATATTTTACATTTAAAGGGTTTAAAACTGTGCCGCCACCCGTTGCAATAACTGAATTTGAAGCTTTTGACACCTCAAAAATTATTTTACTTTCAATTTCTCTAAAGCTTTTTTCGCCATTTTGTTTTATAAATTCAGACACCGTCATATTAACTGCCTTTTCGATTTCACTGTCAGTATCAACAAAGCTTTTGTTTAGCTTTTTAGAAAGAATTTGTCCTATGGTGCTTTTGCCGCAAGATGGCATTCCAATTAAAACTATATTTTGCTTACCTTTATAAATTTCTTTAAAAACGCTGTCAATTTTTTCCTCTGGCACCTTTTGATCTGTGAATTTTTCTGCCGCAACTGCCGCCTGATAGACAAGCATATAAAGCCCGCCGACAGCCTTTATATTTTTCTCTCTTGTATCAAGCACAAGCTTTGAACTAAGGGGGTT
>JAFSGZ010000072.1 GCA_017440545.1 Oscillospiraceae bacterium | reverse complement strand
TGAGGTTTGAAGCTAAACGGCTTAACTTTTCGTAACTGTCAACAACTGTGTATTTCATTTTATATCTCCTTATTTTGTATAGCTTTTAGCAATTTCTTTCATTTCGTCCCACTTTTTCTCCATATCCGAAACAAGCTTAAATTGTGTGCGACATCTGTCAAGATTCTGTTCGGGATATGTAATCTTAAAGTAGGTGTCACCATTTAGATAGTCGGTTAAGAATCTCATTCCGCACTCGACTGTCATCATCTTTGCACCTTCGGGCATAAGCATAATTTCGTCATTTGAAAGCATTGTGCCGCAGCCCTCTAAAAAGCCGTCTATGTATGCCTTGTACATTTCAATGTCCATCCAAACTTTGTCAAGGTCTTTTTCGTCCTCGGGAGCAGTGCTTGCACCAAATCTTATGGAATCTCCAAAGTCGGTAACCGAAAAACCTGGCATAACTGTGTCAAGGTCAATAACACAAAGAGCCTTTCTTGTGTCCTTGTCAAGCATAACATTATTGCTCTTTGTGTCGTTGTGTGTAACTCTTAAGGGAAGAATACCCTCACGGTTTGCACGCATTAATACATCATAAAAGTCCTCGCGAGCCTTTACAAACTCAATTTCAGCCTTAACGTCTTTAGCTCTGCCCATCTTGTCCTCTTTGACAGCGGCTAAAAATGCCTCGTAGCGCTTGGGGGTGTTGTGAAAATCGGGGATGGTATCAACAAGTGTTTCTGCAGGGAAGTCACTTAAATATTGCTGAAATTGTCCAAATGCGATTGCACATTGTCTAAAGTCCTCTTTAGACTCAGGAAGCTCTAAGCAAATAGAATCCTCGATAAAATCATACATCCGCCAAATGTTTTTGTCGCTGTCAATGTGATAGCAGGGACCTGAGTTTGTGTAAATTAAACGAAGTACGCTTCTCGGGTCGTCAAACTTCTCTGACATAAAATCAGTAACCTTTTGAATGTTGTCCATAACAACAATAGGGTTTTTGAATGCAACACTGCTGATAGCCTGAAGAATATATCTTTTCTTACCGTTTTCGGTATCTGTTTCAACAACATAGGTGCGGTTAATGTGTCCGTTACCGTAGGGAGTAACGCTGTAAGCTTTTCCTATAATGGAAAATTGGTCAATAACTTCGGCAACCCTTTTAAGTTCAAAATTTGCCATTCCTAAATCCTCCTAAAAAAGAAAATTTTTAGTACAATTTCATTATAAATATCATTTTGTTTAAAATATTTACATAATAATAAAAAAGTTTTGCACAATAATAAATAAGGCATTGATTTTATGAAAATTGCAATTATAATGTAAATTAGAGAGGTGTAAAAAGCACATTTTAAGGAGAAAAAGGTATGGACGGGTATGTAGGAGTTAAACTTTACTCTGATATTGAAATCGATAAGCTTTATTCTGTACACTATTTCGAGTTTGCAAGCGACTACAAGTTTATAGGCGAACGTCACGATTTTTGGGAGTTTGTTTATGTCGATAAAGGTGAGGTTATTGTAACCGCCGAGGATAAGGACATTGTGCTAAAGCAGGGAAATGTTATTTTCCATAAGCCTAATGAGTGGCACAATATTTATTCAAATGGCATCATAGCACCCAATATTGTTGTTATAAGCTTTAGCTGTAACAGTGATGCTATGAAATTTTTTGAAAATAAGCTTATTAAGGTCGGACAGGCTCAAAAAGAAATAATTTCAAAAATTATTTCAGAGTATACAAACGCCTTTTCAACTCCGCTTAATATGCTAAACAGTAGAAAACTTACAAAAAGTCAAGAAAAGCTAATCGGCAGCGAACAGCTTTTAAAAATGTATATATGCGAGTTTTTAATAAGCCTTCTACGAAGCGGCGTTTCGCTTAAGAAAAACCCCGTAATTCAAGTTTCTTCCGAAAATGCCCTATTAAATATGATAATCAATTATATGCAGCAAAACATTACACGCTCGGTAACTGTAAGTGAGCTTGTAAAGTACAGCGGCTCTAATCATACAAGCATTACAAGGCTTTTTAATCAGCATTTTAACACCGGTATAATTGAGTATTTTATAGGAATGAAAATCGAGCTTGCTAAAAGCTATTTAAGAGAGAATAATTATAATGTAACCCAAATTTCCGAAATTCTCGGCTTTTCAAGTATTCATTATTTTTCCCGACAGTTTAAGAAAAAAGTTGGTATGTCACCCATTGAATATTCTAATTCTGTGCTTGCACAAACAAACACCTATAAAAATTTAGAATTAACAGAAAAATAAAAATGCGGCTGAAATTTTTTAAAAATTTCAGCCGTTTTTTCATTAAATTACCAAGTAATAAATTTAAAAATGTGAAGCACAATATTACTGCAAACACAAATTGTTTGTACGAAATTTGTAAGTAAGGAGTGTAAAATAGATGAGTAACAAGATTGTTGTTCCTCAGGCTCGCGACGCGCTTGACAGATTCAAGATGGAAGCTGCCAGCGAAGTTGGTGTAAATCTTAAGCAGGGCTACAATGGCGACCTCACCTCTAAGCAGGCAGGTTCTATTGGCGGTCAGATGGTTAAGAAAATGATTGAGTCTTATGAAAACGGTATGAAATAAGCCTATTGGCTAAATAAAAATGCTGTCTTGTGCAAAGCACAAGACAGCATTTTTTCATAAAAAAAGAGTTTAAAAAATAGGTTGACATCAAAAATAAAATTGTGTATAATAATTAGGCATCTTAAATAAAGCACGGAGAGGTGGCTGAGCTGGCCTAAGGCGCACGATTGGAAATCGTGTAACGACTAATACTCGTTCGAGGGTTCGAATCCCTCTCTCTCCGCCACGAAAGAAACCTCTTTTGTCTACCAAGACATGAGAGGTTTTCTGTTTGTTTGAAAGATTCATGATTTTGTGGTATAATCCGTTTGATAAATAGAAATTTGACGAGGAGAACGTATATGAAATACAAAGGAACGCTTATTGTTGTTAAAGATTGTAACCGTGCGTTAAAGTTCTATAGTGAT
>JAFSGZ010000071.1 GCA_017440545.1 Oscillospiraceae bacterium | reverse complement strand
TTTTCACTTGTTGAAGTTGTTTCAAGCTGTCCTACCAACTGGGGTATGACTCCTAAAGAAGCGCTCAAGTGGATAGATGATAATATGCTTCCTTATTATCCTTTAGGTGTATATAAGGACAGAAGTGCCGCAAAGGAGGATAAATAATTATGAGTACAAAACAGTTTTTATTTTCCGGCTTTGGTGGCCAAGGAATTTTATTCTTAGGTAAATTTTTAGCTTATAAGGGACTTACAGAGGGAAAACAGGTTAGCTGGCTTCCTTCCTATGGACCCGAAATGCGCGGCGGTACTGCAAGCTGCAGCGTAATTGTAAGTGATGAGCCGGTTGGCTCTCCTATAGTTTCAAACCCCGATGTTTTAATCGCTATGAACCTTCCTTCACTTGATAAGTTTGAAGGCAGCGTTAAAAAGGGCGGTATCATAATTGCAGACTCAACCTTGATTGAAAGAAAGGTTGAGCGCGACGATGTAACAGTTTACTATGTTCCTGCAACCCGCCTTGCAAGCGAAAACGGCATCCCTACACTCGCTAATATGATTATTGTCGGAAAGGTTTTAAAGGCTCTTGACGAATATAGCGAAGAGGGGGTAAAGGCCGCTTTAACAAAGGTTATTTCAGCAAAGCACGCAGATATGATGGATGTAAATATAAAAGCTATCAGCATCGGCGCAGAGTTTTAATAAAGGAGTAATTTAAAATGAATATTTCATTTACAAAAACTGCCTGCCCTAAGGAAAAACCCGACAGCAGTGTGCTTGGCTTCGGTAAATATTTCACCGACCATATGTTTATGATGGATTACACAGAGGGAGAGGGCTGGCACGATGCCAGAATAGTTCCCTTTGAAAATCTTTCAATTCACCCCGCTTCAACCGTTCTTCATTACGGCTCTGAAATTTTCGAGGGATTAAAGGCATATAGAAGAAAGGACGGCAAGGTTCAGCTTTTTAGACCTATTGAAAACATTCGCCGTATGAATCTTTCTGCTGAAAGACTTTGCCTTCCTCAAATTCCTGAGGATATAGCGCTACAGGCTTTAACCGAGTTTGTTAAAACCGAGCAGGACTGGACTCCCAGTGCTGAGGGCACCTCACTTTATCTCAGACCCTTTATGTTCGGAAACGACGAAACCTTAGGCGTTCACGCCGTTCACAACGCAACATATATCATCATAGCTTCCCCCGTTGGCAGCTATTATAAAGAGGGAATTAACCCCGTTAAGATTATGATTGAGGCTGACGATGTAAGAGCTGTAAGAGGCGGAACAGGTATGGCTAAATGCGGCGGTAACTACGCTGCTTCAAACCGTGCAGGTAAACGCGCAGAGGAAAAGGGTTATTCTCAGGTTCTCTGGCTCGACGGTGTAGAGAGAAAGTACATCGAAGAGGTTGGCGCTATGAACGTTATGTTCAAAATCAACGGCGAAATTGTAACCCCCGCACTTAGCGGTTCTATCCTTTCGGGTATCACAAGAAAGTCTATCATCGAGCTTTTAAACAGCGAGGGCTATAAGGTTAGCGAAAGACTTCTCAGCATAGATGAGCTGTCAGCTGCTCTTGAAAACGGAACCTTAGAGGAGGCTTGGGGCTGCGGAACTGCCGCAGTTGTATCTCCTATCGGAGAGCTTAGCTATAAGGATAAGGTTTACACCGTTTCTAATGGCAAAATTGGCGAGCTTACTCAGCACCTTTACGACACCTTAACAGGTATTCAGTGGGGCAAAATTGAGGATAAGTTTAACTGGACAGTAGAGCTTTAAAAATAAAAAAGGAGTCGGCATCAGCCGACTCCTTTTTATTTGTTTATTTGAGGATTATCTGTTCTTTCAAGCAGGTAATCTATAGAGATATTAAAATAATCCGCAATCTGTATCAGCTCATTTATTCCCGGCTCTCGTTTTCCGTTTTCATATCTGCTGATAGTATTTTGAGTTGTATTCAAATCAATAGCAAGTTTTAATTGTGAAATTCCTTTTGATTTTCTGATTTCTTTTAATCGCATAAAATCACCTCTTGGCTCTATTATCCCATTTTGGTATAATAAAAATATCCCGATATGGCATATAAATTTAAGGAGATGAAAGCAAAAGAAGCCTTCTTTTAGTGAGAAAAATTAAGAAAAACTGTTGACAATGCAAAATTCGAGTGATATAATTACATTATTATTTATATAAAATGCGTTGATGGAATTATTTTCTTTAAGATTTAGTTTCAGAGAGCTGTTGTTTGGTGCAAAACAGTACAAACCTTTTTGAAAAGTCTCATTCCTGAGCAGAGCTGCCTAAAGCCAAAAGCAATTAAGCGGCTACGGAATGCCCCGTTATCAAGGCAAAAGGCTTGTTTGAGCTTTACAAAGTGGCTGCTATCAGCAATCAGAGTGGTACCGCGGATTATTTCGTCTCTGGGATTGGAAATTTCAATCTCGGGGATTTTTTGTTTTTAAGCTACAAAGCCTCATAAGAAAGGAACGAAATTATGAAACAAATCAAAATTACCGACACAACCCTTTGCGCAGGAAGTAATAATCTTTCCTTTAAGGAAAAGCTCGAAATTGCAAGACAGCTTGAAAATTTAGCTGTAAATGTAATCGAGGTTCCCAAAATTGAAAATCAAAAAACCGATATACTTCTTATTAAAACAATGGCTTCCTTTGTTAAAAAGAGTGTTATTTCGGTCGAGGCAGACAGTAGAGAGGGCATATTAGATGCCCAAGAGGCTCTTTGTAACGCTAAAAACGGCAGAATAACAATAAAACTTCCCACCTCGCCTGTTGGTATGGAATACACCTGCCATAAAAAAAGTGATAAAATGCTCGAATTTATAAAGGAATTAGTTTCCTTTGCTAAAGAAAAAATTGACGATGTTGAGTTTTGTGCCTTAGATGCAACAAGAGCAGAAATCGACTTCTTAAAGGAAGCATTAAAGACTGCAGTAAATAACGGCGCTAATATAGTAACAATTTGCGACACCGCCGCTGAAATGATGCCTGATGATTTCACAGCCTTTGTAAATGAGGTAACTTTTGATATAAATGTTCCCATTAACGTAAGCTGTGAAAATAAAAACGGACTTTCTATTGCATCTGCAATTATGGCAGTAAAAAACGGTGTCGATGGCGTTAAAACTTCAGCAAGCGGCAGTGTTTGCGACCTTTATACATTTTCAAACTTAATTCGTAACTGCGGTGTTAAATATCAAATAGAGAGCAGTATTAAAATAACCGAGCTTTCAAGAACAGTAAATCAAATTTCAAGAATTATCGGCGGTAAAGAGAATGCAGATTTAAGTGCTGTTACCCTTTCGGATAATGAATTAAAGCTCGACCAAAACGACACCCAAGAGGATATCTCGCTTGCTGTTAAAAAGCTTGGCTATGATTTAAGTGACGACGATAAAATCAAGGTTTACGAGGAATTTTTAAGGGTTGCTAAAAAGAAGAATGTCGGAATGCGTGAGCTTGATGCCATTGTTGCAAGCGTAGCACTTCAGGTTCCCTCAACATATCAGCTTGTAAGCTATGTAATAAATAACGGAAATATAATTTCGGCAAGCGCTCAAATCACACTTAATAAAAACGGCGAAATTATGAAAGGCATTGAAATAGGAGATGGTCCCATTGATGCCGCATTTGTCGCTATTGATAGTATCATCGGTCACCACTATGAGCTTGATGATTTCCAAATTCAGTCGGTAACCGAGGGTAAAGAGGCAATGGGCTCTGCCATTGTAAAGTTGAGGGCTCAAGGTAAGCTTTACTGTGGCACAGGTATCTCAACCGATATTATCGGTGCGAGCATAAGAGCCTATCTTAATGCCGTTAACAAAATTGTCTACGAGGAGGCATAACAGTTGAAACTCTCATTTTCTACAAAAGGCTGGCATCAAAACAGCTTTGAAGAATTTTGCGATATAGCAAGCTCACTTGGCTTTAAGGGCGTTGAGCTTCATAATGTAAATAACCGCCTGTTCACAGCTAAGGACGGCGCATTTTATAACTACGCCGCTGCTGCTTCACTCAGACGTCTTTACGAAAAGGGAATTTCGCTTCCATGTATTGACACAATAGTTGACATTGCAGACGAGGCTTTAGCTGATGAGGCACATAAAGAAATAGAAAAATGCATTTCTATTGCTGAAAATTTAAATATTACAAATATTCGCCTTCGCGCACTTAATAAAGAGAATAGCGAAAGGGGAGTTGAAACGGTTTATAATTTCCTTTGGTCTGTAAAAAAGCTCGCAGAAAGCAAGGGCGTTTGTCTTTTAGTTGAAACCTCGGGACTTTTTAGCAGCAGCGAAAAATTAAGCTCGCTCTTAAAACGCTTTGCCTGTGATAATATAGGTGCGCTTTGGAACTTCTCTTCGGCTTATTTTGAAAGCGGTGAGGAGCCGAGTTTTGTTATTAAAAACCTCGGCGCTTACATAAAACACGTACATTTCAGCGATGCTCAAATGGGTGAAAACGGGATAGAATATTGCCTCGCAGGTGAGGGTAAAATGCCAATTTCTGATATGATGCTGGCACTTCGCTCTGTAAACTACGATGGCTTTATTTCACTTGTTTGGAACCCTGAATGGTGTGAAGAGCTTTCTGATATGGAAATTATCTTCTCGCAGTTTGTAAACTATATGAAGCAGTTTAAGGCAATCTCGAGAAATGAAAAAACTCTTTATTATAACAGAGCTCACACAGGTGCATTTGTTTGGGAAAAGGATAGACTTATTGACTTGACCTTTCCGCAGGTGCTTGATAAAATGGTTGAGGAATTTCCCGACCAATACGCATTTAAATATACAACTCTTGACTACACAAGAACATACAGCGAATTTCGCGACGATGTCGATGAATTTGCAAAAACCCTTGTTGCGCTCGGCGTAAAGGCAGGCAGTAAGGTTGCAATTTGGGCATCAAATGTGCCGCAGTGGTTTATAACCTTCTGGGCAACCGTTAAAATAGGCGCAGTGCTTGTAACTGTAAACACTGCTTATAAAATTCACGAGGCAGAATATCTTTTAAGACAGTCTGACACACATACTCTTGTTATGACAGAGGGCTCAAAGGACACCCACTATGGCAAAATAATAGCGGAGCTTTGCCCCGAGCTTGAAAATAAAAAGATCAGCGAACAGCTTCACAGCGAAAGACTTCCATTTTTAAGAAATGTTATAACAGTAGGATTTAAGCAAAAGGGCGCAATGACCTGGAATGAAGCCTTAGAGTATAGCTCTCAGGTTCCCAAAGAGCAAATAAACCGCATGGCAGCCGCTGTTAATAAAGACGATGTCTGCAATATGCAGTACACCTCGGGAACAACAGGCTTTCCTAAAGGCGTTATGCTCACACACTATAATGTTGTAAACAACGGCAAATATATCGGCGACCATATGGACCTTTCAACCGCTGATAGAATGATGATTCAGGTGCCAATGTTCCATTGTTTTGGAATGGTGCTTTCTATGACAGCGGCAATGACACACGGAACAACTATGTGTCCGCTGCCGTATTTCTCTCCCAAGCCGGCACTTGCTTGTATTCATAACGAGCACATTACAACCTTTAACGGCGTGCCTACAATGTTTATCGCAATGATGCAGCACCCTGATTTTGAAAAAACCGATTTTTCATATATCAGAACCGGTATTATGGCAGGCTCGAACTGCCCTGCTGACCTTATGCGTAAGGCAACCGAGGTTATGAATATGAAGGAAATTGTTTCGGTTTACGGTCAAACCGAGGCAAGCCCCGGTTGTACTATGAGTAGCTACTATGATTCTCTCGATGTAAGAACAAACACCGTCGGCAGTGCCTTTGCAAATGTTGAGTGTAAAATTATTGACGCCGAAACAGGAGAAGAACTCCCCGATGGCCAAAACGGCGAATTTGTAGCCCGCGGCTATAACATTATGAAGGGTTATTATAAAATGCCGCTTGAAACAGCTGCAACCATTGATAAGGACGGTTGGCTTCACACAGGTGACATCGCCTGCCGTACCCCCGAGGGCAACTATCTTATAACAGGCAGACTTAAGGATATGATTATCCGCGGCGGTGAGAATATCTATCCTCGCGAAATTGAGGAATTTATATTCACTCATCCCAAGGTGAGAGATGTTCAGGTAATCGGTGTGCCCGATAAGCAGTATGGTGAGGAAATTATGGCCTGCATCATCTTAAAAGAGGGCGAAAGTATGACAGAGGATGAAATGAAAGCGTATATTGCCGCTAATATGGAAAGACATAAGGTTCCTCGTTATATTGAATTTACCGATAAGTTCTTAATGAACGCTGCAGGTAAAATATTAAAATACAAAATGCGCGAGCAGGCAATAGAAAAGCTCGGACTTTAAGGTAAAGGTGATTTTTTAATGGTTAATGGCTATAAGGTTATAGATGCACACTGCCATATCTATCCGCAAAAAATTGCCGAGGCGGCAGTTTCTGCCACAGATAAGTTTTATAACACAACCTCGACACATAAGGGCACAACCGATGCCCTTATGTGCCAAATGGATAAAACAGGAGTAGATAAGGCTGTAATTCAGTCTGTTGCCACAACTCCCAAGCAGGTTTCAAGTATAAATCATTTTATAAAAGATGAGGTTTTAAAAAATCCCGATAGATTTACAGGACTTGGAACGCTGCACCCCGACAGCAGTGATATAGAAGCAGATGTAAATGAGCTGATTTCATTAGGCTTAAAGGGCGTAAAGCTTCACCCTGATATTCAAAGGTTTAAAATAGACGACTATCGCTGCCTTAAAATTTATGAGCTTTGCGAAAAGCATAAGCTTCCGATTCTTATGCATACAGGTGATTATCGTTACGACTATTCAAACCCCAACCGCCTTTCCCCAATACTTGAAATTTATAAGGATTTAATAATTGTCGGCGCCCATCTCGGCGGCTGGTCAATTTGGGAAGAGGCATCAAAAACCCTTTCAAAATATGAAAATTTATATGTTGACACCTCATCAAGCATAAATTTTGCAGGCGGAGAGGTTTGCAAAAGAGCTATTAACAATTACGGCACAGACAGAGTAATGTTTGCAACCGATTTCCCAATGGGTGACCAAGGCTTTGAGCTTTCGGAAATTTTTAAAATGGGATTTAATAAAAGCGATCTTGAAAAGATATTTTATTTAAATGCCGCGAAAATTTATTCGGTAAAATGAAAAAATATTCAAAAAAATATTGACTTTTAAGGCTGTAAGGTTTAAAATTAATTCATTAAGACAAAAAACGAAAGGAGTGGGCACAAGTGCTTTTTAAAAATTATTACTTTTATTATTTTAGTATGGACTGCCCGCTTTCTAAGTAATTTTTTTACTTTGTTAAGAGGACGGTCCGCAGCTGTTTATGCCGATTTAAGAGGCATAGGTAGGTGCGGATTTTTTAATTAGGAGGAAATTATGTTATCAGAAAAAATGCTTATGCTCGGCAAAAAAAGCTCGTGTATCCGAGAAATTTTTGAGTATTCAAAAAAGCGCAAGGCAGAAATAGGAGAGGATAAGGTTTTCGATTTTTCAATCGGAAACCCCAGCACTCCGCCGCCGCAAATAGTGCTTGACACTATGAAAAAAATCTTAAATGAAAAGGACGCTGTGGCTCTCCACGGCTACACCTCGGCGGCAGGCGATTTGGTAACACGAAGAACTATTGCCGAGAATATAAATAAGCGCTTTGGATTTGAGGCAAAACCCGAGCTTATATATATGACCTGCGGCGCCGCCGCTTCACTCACAGTAACATTAAAGGCAATTATTAAAGAGGGCGATGAGGTTATCCTTTTAGCACCCTTTTTTCCCGAATATAATGTCTTTGCCGCAAATGCAGGAGCAAAGGTTAAAGCTGTTTTGGGTGTCGGTGAGCAGTTTGATGTTAATTTAGAGGGACTTGAAAAAGAGATTAATAAAAATACAAGAGCTATCATAATAAATTCACCTAATAACCCCACAGGTGCAGTTATAGGCGCCTCTTCGCTTGAAAAGCTCGCCGCTCTTTTAGAGAAAAAACAAAAGGAATTTAATAGTCATATTACAATTATTGCTGACGAGCCTTACAGAGAGCTTGTTTACGATAATGTAGCGGTTCCCTATATTCCAAATTTTTATGATAACACCGTGGTTTGCTATTCATACAGTAAATCGCTTTCACTCCCCGGCGAGAGAATAGGCTATATTTCGGTTTCACCTAAAATGCAAAATGCAGGCGATATGTTTGCCGCAGTTTGCGGCGCCGGAAGAAGTATGGGGTATGTTTGCGCACCAAGCTTAATGCAGTACACCGCCGCAGTTTGCGATGGCGTTTGCCCCGATGTTGAAAGCTATGATAAAAGAAGAAGTCGCTTGTATTCTGCATTAACAGAAATAGGCTACAGTGCAGTCAGACCCGATGGTGCATTTTATCTTTTTGTAAAGGCACTTGAGGACGACGCCTTCAAATTTTGCGAGAGGGCTAAAAAGTATGAGCTTCTTTTAGTTCCTAGTGACGATTTTGGCGTTACAGGATATGTCAGAATAGCTTACTGTGTAACAGAAAAACAAATTGAAGATTCATTACCCGCATTTAAAATGCTTTATGATGAGTATATGGGAGAGAAAAAATAAATGGATAAGCTTGAAAACGCAAGGCTTACAATAAACCGTGTCGATAAGCAAATGGCAGAGCTTTTTGTAAAGCGTATGAATGCCGCAAAAGAGGTTGCAGATTATAAAAAGGCTCACGGACTTCCCGTTGATGATTTTGAAAGGGAAGAGGAGATAATTTTTAAAAATTCACAGCTTGTTGAGGACAGCGAAATTCGCTCGTATTATATAAGCTTTTTGAGAAAAAATATTGAGCTTTCAAAAAAACTTCAGCATAAATTGCTTGACGGAATGAGAGTTGCATACAGTGGCGTTGAAGGCGCATTTGCAAATATATCGGCAGAAAAAATATTCCCCGATGCAAAGCTTATCGCTTTCGGCGATTTTAAAGCAGCCTATAAAAGCGTTGAAAACGGCGAGTGCGACTGTGTACTTCTCCCTGTTGAAAACAGCTATAACGGCGATGTTGCAAGCGTTCTTGATTTAATGTTTTTCGGCCCTTTGTATGTAAGCGGAATTTACGAGGCTGAGATAGTTCAAAACTTAGTCGGCGTTAAGGGAGCAAGCTTAGACTCGATAAAAACAGTTATAAGCCATCCTCAAGCACTGGGTCAATGTGCAGGGTTTATTGAGGAAAAGGGATACAAAACACGGGAAGCTGTAAATACAGCTGTTGCCGCAAAAGAGGTTGCTGAAAAGCAAAAAACGGATTTGGCGGCAATAGCAAGTCGCGAGGCGGCAGATAAATTCGGGCTTAAAATTTTAGCACCGCATATTAATGTGAGCGGCACAAACTCAACACGCTTTGCAGTTTTAACAAGAGAAATGAAAACGCCGAGCAAAAACGATAATCGCTTTATAATGCTCTTTACCGTTAATAACGCCGCAGGCTCGCTGTCAAAGGCAATTTCGGTTATAGGAGAAAACGGATTTAACCTTATAGCCCTTAAGAGCAGACCTACAAAAGACCTTGTTTGGAATTATTACTTTTACGCCGAGGGCGAGGGTAATATAAACAGCGAAAAGGGTAAAAAAATGGTGGACGAGCTTAAAGGCTGTTGTAGTAACTTAAAAATAGTTGCAAGCTTTGAAAAGGAAATAAGAATTTAGGAAAAGAGAGAGTAAAATGCCAATTACTGTAAAAACCTTGCAGTCAAGTTATGATATTGTTATAGAAAAAGGCGCACTTTTAAGAATAGGCGAAATACTAAATCTGAAAAGACGGGTGCTTGTCGTTACTGACAGCGGCGTGCCGAGTGAGTATTCAAATGCTGTTTTAAATGCCTCAAAAGAAGGCACGGTTTTAGTTTTACCTGAGGGCGAAAGTAGCAAAAACATTGATAATTTGCAGCTTATCTTAAAAAAGCTTGTTGAAAATAACTTTACAAGAACCGATGTAGTAGTAGCTGTTGGCGGCGGAATGATTGGCGACCTTTCGGGCTTTGCGGCATCAATGTATATGCGCGGAATTGATTTTTACAATATCCCAACAACCGTACTGTCGCAGGTAGACTCCTCAATAGGCGGCAAAACAGCTATTGACTTTATGGGAATAAAGAATATAGTAGGCGCTTTTTATCAACCTAAAAGGGTTGTAATTGACATTGAAACTTTAAAAACTCTCCCTCAAAGACAAATTTCAAACGGACTTTGTGAGGCTTTTAAAATGGCGTGCACAAGCGATAAATCGCTTTTTGAAATTTTTGAAAAGGGCGAGGCACTAAATAAAATTGAAACAGTAATTGAAAAAGCCCTGCTTATCAAAAAAGATGTAGTCGAAAAGGACGAGCGAGAAGCGGGACTTAGGAAAATTTTAAACTTCGGGCACACCGTTGCACACGCTGTTGAAAGTGCCGATAATATGAAAAATCTTTATCACGGCGAGTGTGTAGCCATCGGAATGCCCATAATGTGCTCACCTAAAATAAGAAATAGAGTAGAAAGCGTTTTAAAATCATTAGGTCTTAAAACAGAGCTTTCTTATACGGTAGATGAGCTTATAGAGCTTTGCAAGCACGATAAAAAAACCTCGGGCGATAAAATAACAATAGTTTATTTAGAGGATATAGAAAACTTTGAGCTTAGAGAAATCAGCTTTAGTGAGCTTAAAAATATGATTAGAGAGGCGGCGCAAATATGAAAAACACATTTGGCGATAATTTAAGTGTTACAATTTTTGGCGAGAGCCACGGCAAATCTGTCGGCGCCGTTATCGACGGCCTTTGCGCAGGAATTGATGTAAATTTAGAAAATATAAATAAAATGCTTTCTCTTCGTCGTCCTCAAGATGCGGTTTCTACAGCACGTAGGGAAAATGATGAATTTACAGTTCACAGCGGTGTTTTTAATGATAAAACCTGCGGCACACCTATTTGTATTACAATAGAAAACAGTGACACACGCTCAAAGGACTACTCAAAAACCTATGGTATAGCCCGTCCCTCTCACGCTGATTTCACAGCCTTTTCTAAATATAACGGCTGTGAGGATTATCGCGGCGGAGGACACTTTAGCGGCAGAATAACAGCCGCACTTTGCGCTGTCGGCGGAATTTTAATTCCTGCACTCAATAAAAAAGGAATATATATCGGCACTCATATTAAAAAAATCGGTAGCGCTTTGGATAGAGATTTTGATTGTATTAAAGACGATATAAATAAGCTTTCAAACAAATATTTCGCTGTATTAGACGATGCGGCAGAGGAAAAAATGAGAGCTGAAATAATAAATGCAAAAAACGATGGCGACAGCATCGGCGGAATGCTTGAAACGGTAGTTTACGGACTTTCGGCAGGAATAGGCGAACCGTTTTTCGATAGCCTTGAGAGCAAAATTTCACACGCTGTTTTTTCTGTTCCTGCTGTTAAGGGAATTGAGTTCGGATTAGGCTTTGGTTTTTGCGATAAAAGAGGTAGCGAGGTAAATGATGCCTTTTATATTGAGAATGGCGAAATAAAAACAAAAACCAACAACAGCGGCGGTATAAACGGCGGAATTTCAAATTCAATGCCTATTTTATTTAAAACTGCAATTCGTCCCACACCTACAATTTCAAAAGAGCAACAAACAGTTGATTTTTTAAAGGGCGAAAATGCTGTTTTAAAAGCTAATGGCAGGCACGACCCCTGCATAGTTCACAGAGCAAGGGCTGTTTTAGATGCTGTAACCGCCATAGCAGTAACAGACGCATTAATTACCAAATTCGGCACAGATTGGCTGGGTGAAAAATGATTTACGGTTGTATCGGCGAAAAGCTTTCACACAGCTTTTCAAAGGAAATTCATAATAAGCTTTTTGATTACGACTATGAAATTTGCGAAGTCAAAAAAGAAGATTTAGATGAATTTATGACAAAAAGGGATTTTAAGGCAATAAATGTCACAATCCCATATAAAAGAGATGTTATACCGCACCTTTATAAGATAAGCGATGTAGCTCAAAAAATCGGCGCCGTTAACACTATTGTAAATCAAAAAGGAAAGCTTTACGGTTACAACACCGACTTTTATGGTATGCGCGCTTTAATTCTTAAAAACGGCATTTGCCTTAAAAATAAAAAGGTGCTTGTGCTCGGTAGCGGCGGAACCTCTAAAACAGCAAATGAGGTTGCACTCAGCCTTGAGGCAAAAGAGGTATTAACCGTTTCAAGAAATGCAACAGACGGGCAAATAACCTATGATGAAATGATAAAAAACCATAGCGATGCCGAGATTATAATTAACACCACTCCTGTTGGTATGTATCCTAAAACCTACGAAAGCGCTGTTAATGTAAATGCGTTTAAAAATTTAGAGGCTGTGGTTGACGCTGTTTATAACCCCCTTAGTTCAAAGCTTGTGCTTGATACAAGAGAGAAAAATATAAAGGCTGTCGGCGGGCTTTATATGCTTGTCTATCAGGCGGCAATTGCGGCAGAAAAATTCACAGATCAAAAGGTGCCAGAGGAAAAAATTGACAGCGTTTTTAAAGAAATTTATAAAGGTAAGCAAAATATAGTTTTAATTGGAATGCCATCTTGCGGCAAAAGCACAATAGGACAAATTCTTTCTAAAAAGCTAAACAAAAGCTTTATTGATACCGACAGTGAAATCGAAAAGGCAGTTAAAATGCCGGTGTCTGAATTTATAAAACAAAATGGCGAAAAAAGCTTTAGAGAAATTGAAAGTAAAATAATTTTTGAGGTGTCAAAAGCTTCAAATTCAGTTATTGCAACGGGTGGCGGC
>JAFSGZ010000070.1 GCA_017440545.1 Oscillospiraceae bacterium | reverse complement strand
TTTTTTTATTCGCCTGTGTAGTCGGTGTCGACCTTTATTACGCAGACGTATATTTCATTTATGGCTTTTATATTGTTTGAAATTTCTAAAACGAGCGCTTTACGCTCCTTTTCGGTCATAGCTGCGGGCACGACGATGTCAAAAATGAGGTTTATACGGTTTTCGCCGTCGGTCATTCTGAAATCGTGAATAGAATAGTTTCCCTTTGTGCGGATTACCTCTTTAACCATTTCCTTAATCGAGTTTATGGTTTCACTGTCTGAAGCAATAGGGTCCATATGAATTACAAGCTCGACGCCGAGCTCATTTAGGCATTTTTGCTCTAAAACGTCAATTTCCTCGTGGATAACGCTTACATTTTCCTTATCGCTGACCTCGGCGTGAACAGATGCAAAAACTCTTCCGGGGCCATAGTCGTGCACCATAAGGTCGTGTATTCCGAGCACATATTCGCCCGACATTATAAGGTCTTCAAGGCTTTTTACAAGCTCTTTATCGGGCGCGCCGCCAAGAAGCACATCAACCGTTTCTTTTGCGAGCGAAAAGCCCACCCACATAATCATAAGCGAAACGGCTAAACCGATGTATCCGTCGAGGTTTATATTAAGATAGTAACCGATTACGCTTGAAACAATAACCGCCGAGGTTGCAATTACATCGTTTAAACTATCGGCAGACGCCGCCTTTAAAACTCCCGAGTCGATTTTGTTTCCCATATACCTATTAAAGCTATACATCCAGAGCTTAATGAACACCGAAAGGGCTAATATTAAGATAAGCCAAGGCTTTAAAGAGATTGGCTCGGGCGAGAGGATTTTATCAAAAGAGCCCTTTAAAAGCTCAAAGCCGACAAGCATTATTAAAAATGAAATTATAAGCGATGAAATGTATTCAAATCTGCCGTGACCAAAGGGGTGGTCCTTATCGGGCTTTCGGTTTGAAAGCTTGGCGCTTATAATTGACATAACAGAGCTACCCATATCGGATAAATTGTTAAAGGCGTCGGACATAATTGCAATACTTTTCATAGCGGCGCCGATTAAAAACTTAACAAGAAACAAAACGGCGTTGCAGATAATGCCGAGTATGCCGCTTAAGACGCTGTATTTTTCGCGCACGACCTTGTCGGTGGTATTTTGATAGTCTTTTACAAATTTCTTTAATAAAAGTTTTATCATATTTTTACCTCATAAAATACTCCTCCCAAAAGGGAGGAGTAAAATTTAGTTTTATTAATATGCCTTGCCCCAGTAAACTAACTTTTTAGCGGGCTTTCCGCAGCATACGCACTTACCATCAAGCGACTCTTGCTCGAAAGGCTGACAGCGAGAGGTTACGCCTGCAAGCTCTTTAAGCTTATCCTCGCACTCTCTGTCGCCGCACCACATAGCTTTAATAAAGCCGTCGCTCTCTTGTGCGGTTTTAACAAAATCGTCAAGTGTTGTAACGCTGACGGTTCTATCCTCGCGATTTTTAAGGGCACGCTCGTAAAGTGCGGTGTGAACATCGCAAAGTGCCTTTTTAACCTCGGCTACGAGGTTATTTATTTCTACAACTCTCTTTTCGCGGTTGTGGCGTAAAACTAAAACGCACTGACCGTTTTCAATATCGCGCGGGCCGATTTCAATTCTTACAGGCACGCCCTTCATTTCATATTCGCTGAATTTAAATCCGGGGGATTTATCGCTGCCGTCGCAAATAACCCTTACCTCATCCTTTAATGCCTTTTCAAGCTCGAATGCCTTGTCAAGCACACCCTCTTTATGCTGTGCAATAGGAACAATAACAGCCTGAATGGGTGCAACCTTGGGGGGAAGGATAAGTCCGCTGTCGTCGCCGTGGGTCATAATAATTGCGCCGATAAGGCGGGTTGTACAGCCCCAAGAGGTTTGGAAAGGATAAGAAAGCTTGTTTTCTTTATCTGTAAACTGAATATCAAATGCTCTTGCAAAGCCATCGCCGAAATAGTGAGAGGTTGCGCTTTGAAGCGCCTTACCGTCGTGCATAAGTGCCTCGATGGTGTAGGTTGCTTCTGCACCTGCAAATCTTTCCTTTTCGGTTTTTTCACCCTTTACAACCGGCATAGCAAGGCAGTTTTCAGCAAACTCTGCGTAGGTGTTAAGCATACGGAGTGTTTCCTCTTTTGCCTCCTCGGCACTTGAGTGAATTGTGTGGCCTTCCTGCCATAAAAACTCGCGTGAGCGAAGGAAGGGTCTTGTAGTTTTTTCCCATCTTACAACAGAGCACCACTGATTATAAAGCTTTGGCAAATCTCTGTAAGAATGAACGATACTTTTATAATGCTCGCAGAAAAGGGTTTCAGATGTGGGGCGCACACACATACGCTCCTCAAGCTTTTCGTTTCCGCCGTGGGTTACCCAAGCAACCTCGGGCGCAAAGCCTTCAACGTGGTCCTTTTCCTTTTGAAGCAGGCTTTCGGGAATAAACATAGGCATATACACGTTCTGATGCCCGCTTTCCTTAAACCTATTATCTAATTCCTTTTGAATAAGCTCCCATATAGCGTAGCCATAAGGTCTTATAACCATACAGCCTCTGACGCTTGAATAATCGATAAGCTCTGCCTTGATAACAGTGTCAGTGTACCATTTGGCAAAGTCCTCATCCATAGCAGTTATTTCTTTTACTAATTTATTGTCTGCCATAGTTTTTACTCCTTGTTTTTTCGATATATACTATATATTAACACAACAAAACTCATTTTACAAGCCTTTTAAAAAATGAGGACTTTAAAATTTTGCCTTTTTTATATATACTTTTTTAAAAAAGTGTGTTACAATGAAATTTAAAGAGCAAAAGCTATTAAGGAGGAAAAAATATGAACCCCATTACAAAAGAACAAATAGTATTCAGCCTGCAGCTTGGCGGAATAGAAAAGGGCGATGTTGTTTTAATGCACAGCGCACTTTCAAGCATCGGCTTTGTTGAGGGCGGCGCTGAAACCGTTATTGACGCTGTTTTAGAGGCAGTTGGCGAAGAGGGCACCTTTGCCGTTTCAACAATGGCATTTAACCACCCCTACGACCCCGAGAACGACCGTTCAACCGTTGGTATTATTTCTGAGAAGCACAGACTTCGTCCTAATTCAATAAGAAGCTTAAGGCCTGTTCACTGCGTAAATGCCATTGGTAAAAGAGCAGAGGAATTTTGCCGCGACCACGATAAATGCGAAACAAACTGCGGCGAGGGCACCCCTTATTTAAAGCTTAAGGAGTGGGGCGGAAAGATTATTATGCTCGGCGTTGATATGAACCGCAACACAACCCTTCACGCCGTTGAGGACATTATGGACAGCGTTTACCTTACAACAAGCGAGGTTGCTGCTCCTAAATATATGGAAGATTATCAGAACAAAACAATGGTTATGAAGCGTTATTGCCCCGGACATAGAGATTTCTTACGCTTTGCCCCTGTTTTAAGACGCGAGGGAGCTATGAAAGAGGTCCTTATAGGTAATGCCGTTGCTAAAATTATTGATGCAAGAAAAATGTTCGAGATAGGCGAAAAATTACTTTCTGAAAATCCCCTTTTCTTCACCTGCGACAATGAAAACTGCACCTTCTGCAACAATGCTCACAAGCTTCAAGCAGAAAGAGATGCAAAGAATGCATAAGGAGGTAATTTAAATGTATAATTTCAGCATAAAGGTAAATGACAAAAATGACGAGCGTTTAGGCTTTAAAAACATTGAAGTAAACGACTCTTACTTTAAAACACCCCTTTACAAAATGGGCGCAAACGAGCTTGAAGACGAGCGCGACGCTTTAATCGAGTCTTTCACCAAAATTGTAATTTTTGAGAGCGTTATTCCCGTTTGCGATTATGAGGCTTACAAGGCTCTTTATTCAAACGCTCACATTTTAAAGATTGAGAACATCAAGGTTGACGTGTCAGCTTTAGGTGCGCCTGTTGATTTTGAGGCTCTTAAAAAGATTATCGCACTTGGCGAGGCTTATTCTATCAAAACCGTTTTTGAGGTTACTGCCGAGCGTTTTGAGGAATTTAACTATGACACCTATATGCAAATCAGAACAGGTGCCACAGGTGTTATTTATAATCCCATCGAGTTTGTAAAGCTTCACAAAAACCCCTTCTTATCTTCACTTTACAAGGCAAAGTACAAGGACGATGTTGTTGCACTTCGCATTTGTGATATGCTTTACGACACACTTATCCCTACCCACATTGAAAAGGGACACAGTGAGGTTAAGGAATGTGCTTCCTGCCTTCTTGCAAGAAGCTACAAGGGCTACTTCTCATTTTACAAATACGGCGACGATATAGACGTTAAGGACGCCGCAAAGGAATTTGCATTTGCCCTTCAAAATATGTAACACAAAAGGAAAATCAAAATGAAAAAGGTTATAGACATAACCGGTGAAATCTATAATGGAATGTGGAGCTACGGCTCTCCCTTTCCAAGCGTTAATATAAGACCGCTCGACGAGGTGGACTGGGTTAAGTATAAAATTTACTGCGAGGTTTTCGATGGGCTCAATTCCCAATGCGGAACCTACCTTGAAACCCCTGCCCATCTTCTCGGTGATGCCTCTTATCCCTTAATTTCGGTGCCTGCAGAAAAGCTTACCGAAATAAAGACAGTTATATTAAATGTAGGGGATATGGTCAAAAGCAAAAGTGCGCCCATTACCCTTGATATGATAAAAAACTGTGAGGGAGTAAAAGATATTTGCGAGGGTGATGCCCTTTTAATCTGTACAGGTTGGGGCAAAAAATGGTACGACAGCGACTATTTAGAATCTTGTCCCTATATAGAAAAGGCGGCGATGGATTTTTTAATTTCCAAAAAGCCGTTTTTGCTCGGAAGCGACTTTCCGAGATGGGACAACTTTAATAATCCGCAGGGCTTTTGGAACGATTTTTATAATGCCGACATTTTAATGTTAGCGCCGCTTGTAAATTTAGAAAAGGCGCCGACAAACTGCCGACTTACTGCCCTTCCATTAAAGGTTAACACAACCTGTTGCGCGCCCTGCCGCGCCATTTTAACATTTTAAAAAGGAGTGTTATTATGAAAAGCTTTTTTAAACACCTTGTTCGCACCTTAATTTCACTTGTAATAATTTTCTTAAACTTTTATTTCACACTTCCCGCATTAAACCCAAGAAGCACTGAGTTTTGGTCGTTTTTAATTTTCTCCATTGTTGTATTTATAGTTGTTAATTTCTTTTCCGAAATTATCAGACTTATTAAAAATCACACCAAAAAAACCGCCATACCCTTTACAGCAAAGGATAATTTCAGAAGCATTTTAAAAAGCTTTTCGCTTCCCGTTAAAATTTTAGTAGCTGCTATTGCGGCTATGATTTTAGTGGTTATTACAGGCTCTGTTATCGGTGCTGAAATTTTTAATGCCAAGCGTTATCACGATTTAATAGAGTTTAAAGATGCAGACTTTGTTTCAGATGTAGCCGAAATTGACAGAAGCCAAATCCCCGTTGTTGACAGAGATACATCAGAGCGTTTAGGTCAAAGAAAGCTCGGCGAAATGTCCGACCTCGTTTCGCAATTTGTAATTGCAAACGACTATACACAGATAAACTACAAGGGCAGACCCACAAGGGTTACTCCCCTTTCTTACGGAGACCCTATCAAATGGTTTAACAACCAGAAAAACGGCGTTCCTGCCTATATCACCATTGATATGACAACTCAGGAAACCTCGCTTATAAGGCTTAAAGAGGGTATAAAATATTCAAACAGCGAATATTTTATGAGAAATCTTTCGAGGCATTTAAGATTTAATTATCCTACCAAGATTTTTGACACCGTTTCCTTTGAAATTGACGACAACGGCACTCCCTATTGGGTTGCCTCTGTTGTAAAATACAGAATAGGCATCTGGAGTGGTAAGGACATTGGCGGCGTTGTGCTTGTAAATGCCATTAACGGTGAG
>JAFSGZ010000069.1 GCA_017440545.1 Oscillospiraceae bacterium | reverse complement strand
CATCTATCACTACACTAAATACACCCACGATAAAAAAGAAATAAATGCCGAACTTTATAAATTTTAAGGATGCATTGATTCTAACTACCTTGAACATTAGTCTTGCAAATCCATATATTACAAACGGCAGGACCAAGGATAAAACAAGAACTTTTGTTTTATCTTCTCCGTTACCAAAAAACAAAGTCAACGTCCAAAGTATAAGTAAAACGGAAGCGCAGACTATTAAAATAGTATTTTTCTTTTGAGCCAATTTGTTAAGCATGTGTTTTTCCTTTCTTGGTTTATTGCACATATTATATCATACTTTCCTGTGTTTTTCAATATTCTTCCTGTGCGTTTCATATAAAAACTTCCTTTTCTTTTATCTCTTCTCTATTATCTTTTATCTGGAAAAGCCGCACCTGCGATTAGAGAAAAGAGAAAAGTGAAGAGATAATAGTGAAAAGTACAAAAAGAAAAAGCCGCATATATGCGACTTTTCTTTTTGGAGGCGCCACCCGGATTCGGACCGGGGGTAAAGGCTTTGCAGGCCTCTGCCTTACCGCTTGGCTATGGCGCCTTATATTTAGTTTAAAAAAACGCTTAAAACAAATTTTAAGCGTTTTTTGATGGAGCGGGTTACGAGGCTCGAACTCGCTACCTCCACCTTGGCAAGGTGGCGCTCTACCAGATGAGCTAAACCCGCATATATTGGTGCCTCCGGACGGAATCGAACCATCGACACGGGGATTTTCAGTCCCCTGCTCTACCGACTGAGCTACAGAGGCATTTAGAGCAAAGAACTTGCGCTAAAATGGCGACCCGGATGGGACTCGAACCCACGACCTCTAGCGTGACAGGCTAGCGTTCTAACCAGCTGAACTACCGGGCCATATCTGGTGGGAACAACAGGGCTCGAACCTGTGACCCTCTGCTTGTAAGGCAGATGCTCTCCCAGCTGAGCTATGCTCCCACGCAACCAATCGCTTTCAGCGACGGATTATATTATAGCTTAATGAAAGCGTGTTGTCAATACTTTTTTAAAAATTTTTTTAATTAATTTTATTTGCACTTTTTTACATAATATGGTATACTATTTTTTGTAAGTTGTTTATGTGATTAAGTTACAGAAAACTACCTATAATAAAGGTATACTTAAAGCATAAGGAATATACCTTTATAATAAAGCTTTTTAAAAATTAAAATAAATTTACGGAGGTACAACAATATGGCTAATTTAGAAGGAACAAAAACCGCAGCAAACCTTGCTGCCGCATTTGCAGGCGAATCACAGGCAAGAAATAAGTACACATACTTTGCATCTGTTGCAAAAAAAGAAGGCTACGAGCAAATCGCTGAAATCTTTTTAAAGACAGCAGAAAATGAAAAAGAGCACGCTAAATTATGGTTCAAAGAGTTAGGCGGACTTGGCGACACAGCAGCAAACCTTGCAGCAGCTGCCGCAGGCGAAAACTATGAGTGGACCGATATGTACGACACCTTTGCAAAAGAGGCTGACGAGGAAGGCTTTACAGCTATCGCTGCTCGTTTCCGTGCTGTTGCAGCAGTAGAAAAAGCTCACGAAGAAAGATACCGTGCACTTTTAAATAATGTTGAAATGCAAAAGGTATTTGAAAAGAGCGAAATGACCATGTGGGAATGCCGTAACTGCGGTCACTTAGTAATGGGAACAAAAGCTCCTCAGGTTTGCCCCGTTTGCGTTCATCCCCAGAGCTTCTTTGAAGTTAGAAAAGAAAACTACTAAGTTTTATTTTAGCACCAAGCCTTACGGCTTGGTGCTTTTTTCTTATGCATACTACTACTTCTTTTGCTAATAATAAAAATGAAAAGAGGTGATAGTAATGTCAAATAAGTATCAGAATAATTCCCAGAACAATTCTCAGAACAATTCTCAGAATAAGAAGAATAACAACGCTCAAAACTCTCAGAATAAGAACGAGCAAAACTCACAGAACTCTAAAAATCAAGAAGATTATAGATAGAACTTTAAGCCGAGCTTTTGCTCGGCTTAATTTACTTGACTTTAAGGTTTTATACCTTTAAAATAATATATAGATATTTTAAAGGGAGATGATTTAAATAAAACGCATTTTAATTTACATATTTTCGTTTATTTTTTGCTTTGCCCTAATTTTAAATAGCACTTCTCCCGCACTTGCCTCAAGTTCAAATCTTTCACAAAACGAGAGCGAAGGCAACAAATACGCTGTAACAAGCGCCTCTCTATTGGAAATTCGCTCGCTTTTGGAAAATGGCGAAATAACTTCTGAAGAGCTTTGCGAGGTTTATATTGAGCGTATTAACACCTATGATAAGGACGGAATAAAACTTAACAGTGTTATTTTTTTAAACACCTCTGCCACAGAGCAGGCTAAAATTTTAGATGCCGAGAGAAAGGCGGGTAAAACTCGCGGCGCGCTTCACGGTATTCCTATTTTAGTTAAGGATAATATTGATGTTGCAGGCTTTCCCACAACCCTCGGCAAAAAATCCGATGTGTTTGAGCCAAAAGCCGAGGATGCCGAAGCTGTTAAAAAATTAGTTGATGCAGGCGCTATAATCCTCGGAAAGACCAATTTATCAACAGGAGATTTAAATTCGCGTTACACCTTAAGCTCAATAATAGGTCAGACTCTAAACGTTTTTAACACAGATTATTCCTCGGGCGGTTCATCGGGCGGAAGCGCTGTTTCTGTTGCAGCAAGCTTTGCAGCCGCTTCTCTTGCAACCGATACTAACTCCTCGCTTATCTCCCCTGCCTCACTCAACGGCGTGGTTGCCTTTAGGCCGACTCACGATACAGTAAGCTATGTCGGCTGTGAAAACATAGTTAAGGCACGCGACACTGTCGGTCCTGTTACCAAAACCGTTTCGGACAGTGCTCTTATGATGGAAGTGTTAACAGGACAAAAGGATTTTGTTTCGTCGCTTAAAAAAGATGCTTTAAAGGGCAAAACTGTTGCCATTTTAAAGGAGCTTTACACCTACACCTATAATTCCCCCAACGAATTTAAAAACACAGACAAAGAAATTATTGCTCTTTTTGATAAGGCAGTTGAGGATATAAAGGGCGCAGGCGCAAATGTTGTTACAATTTCTATTCCCTCAATATTTAAATATGCCACCTCCTGCCGAGAGTCACTTTCAACTTCAAGCAGTGCAAAACAAAACTTTTTAAACGACTTAAATAGTGAGCTTACTAAAAATAATGCCGATATAGTCATATTTCCAAGCTATCTTTCAGCTCCGCTGACAAGTAAATATGACAAAAGCGGCAAGCTTATTGCCGACTCTCAAAACTATTTAAACTGCACCGGCTATCTGCCCTCTGTTTTAGGGCTTCCTGCAGTTACAGTGCCAATGGGTTATCACTCGTCAGGTGTTGCAGCAGGCATTGAAATGGTAGGTCTTAAAAACACCGACAAACAGCTTTTAAGCTACGCTTACAGCTTTGAGCAGTTAACCGCCCACAGTAAATTAAGCGATTTGGTGCCAAACCTTTATAAAGAAAGTGCACCTCAAAATCCTCCTCAAATTGAGGACCCCGTTTCAGAAGAAAATGAGCTTCAAAATTCTCCTGCTGCACCTACAGAAAAGCAAAAAAGCGAAAGCGTTTGGGTTATGATTTTAGCTTCAATAATGTTAATTGCTGTTTGCGTTTGGGTGCTTTACTTCTCAATTAAAACAAAAGGCAAAAAGGACGGCAAAACCCATAGAAACTTTTAAATAAAAAAATAAAGGGCAAGGAGTCTTACTCCTTGCCCTTTTTACTACAATTTTCCCTAAACTGACAGCCCTCGCAGCCAGAAGCGCATCCTTTGCCGCTTTTTTTGCTTTTTCTTATGTAAATCACAGCGATTACCGCCCATAATACCAAAACTGCTATTACAATATAATCTGAAATTTTCATAGTACACCTAAAATATAAGATTTATAAGCTGGTAGAATATAAATGCTACAATCCAAGCAACAACACACTGATAAACGGTTATCAAAACCGCCTTTAGCGACGAGTTTAATTCCCTTTTAATTGCGGCAACAGCGGCAACGCAAGGTGTATATAAAAGAGTAAATACCAAAAAGCTTATAACCGAAGCTGTACCGCCAAATAGCGAAGGCAGGGTTTGGGTTAGGTTTGAAACTCCTGTGCCTGTTAAAACACCCATTGTGCTGACAACCGCTTCCTTTGCAGTAAAGCCTGTAATAAGCGAGGTAGCAACTCTCCAATCGGAAAACCCGAGCGGTGTAAAGAGCGGTGCTATAACCTTTCCAACCATAGCGAGCAGGCTGTTCTCTGCACTACTTGCTATATTTAGGCGCATATCAAATGTCTGTAAAAACCAAATGATTATGGTTGCAAAGAAAATAACTGTAAAGGCGCGCTGTATAAAGTCCATAGCCTTGTCCTTCATTAATAAAAGCACGCTTTTTGGGGTTGGGAAACGATAGTTTGGAAGCTCCATAACAAACGGCATAGAACTGCCCTTATATTTTGTGTTTTTGAATATGAGCGTCATAATTATTCCAACCACTATGCCAATCACATACAAAGAAATCATAACAATAGCCTCATAACCTTTAAAAAAGGCTGCAGCGAATGTTGCATAGATTGGAATTTTAGCCGAACAGCTCATAAAGGGTGTTAGCAAAATAGTGAGCTTTCTGTCACGCTCAGACGAAAGTGTTCTTGACGACATAATTGCAGGCACACTGCAGCCAAACCCAAGCAGCATCGGAACAATGCTTCTGCCCGAAAGACCTATCTTTCTAAGCGGCTTATCCATAAAAAAGGCAACCCTTGCCATATATCCCGAGTCCTCTAAAATTGAGAGGAAGAAAAACATTACAACTATTATGGGTAGAAAACTGAGTACACTTCCCACGCCGGCAAATATGCCGTCTATAATTAGACTGTGTACAACCTCATTTATGCCGTAGGCTGTAAGTGCGCTGTCAACAACACCTGCAAGTGCATCTATGCCCATAGCCAAAAGGTCGCTTAAAAAGGCTCCTATTACATTAAAGCTTAAATAGAAGATAAGCATCATTACGCCTAAAAACAGAGGTATTGCAAAAATTCTGTGGGTAATAACCTTATCAATTTTTACACTTCTTAAATGCTCGCGGCTCTCTTTTGCTTTAACAACTGCCTTTTCGCACACAGACTCAATAAAGGTGTAGCGCATATCGGCGAGCGCGGCATTTCTGTCAAGTCCACAGCCGTTTTCCATTTCAAGCACACTGTGCTCAAGCATTTCAAGTTCGTTTTGATTAAGCTCT
>JAFSGZ010000068.1 GCA_017440545.1 Oscillospiraceae bacterium | reverse complement strand
TTAGTAAGAACAATAACAAACGGAATTCCGCTTTGTTTTAAAAAGTCGAGCATAACCAAATCATCGTTTGATGCGGGATGACGCATATCCATTAAGGACATTACAAGGACGATATTTCTATCACTTGAAAAATAGCCATCCATAAGACTGCCCCAATGCTCTTTTTCAGCCTTTGAAACCTTTGCAAAGCCATATCCCGGAAGGTCTGCAAAACGCAAATTATTGAGCTTAAAAAAGTTAATTGTGGCAGTTTTGCCCGGTGACGAGCTGACTCGTGCAAGTCCCTTTCGGCTAAAAACTCTATTAATCATTGATGATTTGCCGACATTTGACCTGCCGACAAATGCTATTTCGGGAATAGTTGACTCAAAAAACTGGTCTACCCTGCCGAAAGATGTTTCAAACTGAATTTGGTTAAAGTTCATTTTATACTCCATTTAAATTCTGACATTTTTGTCTGTATTAACATTTGTAATTCCAATATGATTGTGCTTTTTAGCCTCAGGCATTTTATCTATTACAAGAGCATGTTCAACAATTTCACTAAAATCCGAAACCGGTACAAACTCAATTGCTGCCTTTACACTTTCATCAATTAAATGCAAATCAGCCTCGTTTTGCTTTGGAATAATAACCTTTGTTATTCCCGCCTTAAAGGCTGCCATTGTTTTTTCCTTTAGTCCTCCAATAGCAAGCACTCTGCCGCGAAGTGTAATCTCACCCGTCATAGCAACATCGTGTCTTACCTTGAAATTACCAAGTGCTGAAAGCAGAGCTGTTGCCATTGTAACACCTGCTGATGGTCCGTCCTTGGGAACGGCACCTTCAGGTGCGTGGATATGAATATCACAGTTTTTATAAAATTCTGTGTCTATACCATAATATTTTGCGATTGAGCGAACATAGCTTACAGCAGTTTTAGCCGACTCTGTCATAACATCACCGAGTGAGCCTGTAATTTCAATTTTGCCGCTGCCATCAAGCACAGATGTTTCGATTTGAAGCATTTCACCGCCAATGGTTGTGTAAGCAAGGCCGTTTACTACACCTACTAAATCTTTTTTCTCAAAATCATCGTTTTTAAACTTATGAGGACCTAAATATGCCTTTAATTCTGCGCTGTCAACAACTGTTTTGGTGCCTTCCTTTAAAACAGTTTGCTTTGCTATTTTTCGTGCAAGCGAGGAAACTGTTCTCTCTGCTTGTCTTACACCTGCTTCTCTTGTGTAAAAATCAATAATATCGCGAATTGCGCTGTCTGTTATATGGTATTGCGATTTTTTAAAACCATATCTTTCAAACTGCTTTTTTATAATATGGTCCTTTAAAATTCTAAACTTTTCTTCGGCTGTATAGCTTGAAAGCTCAATTACTTCCATTCTGTCTAAAATAGGTGCAGGAATGGTGTCTAAGGTGTTTGCCGAAAGAACAAATACGGCATTACTTATATCAAATGGAATTTCTATATAATGGTCCCTAAAGCTACTATTTTGCTCACTATCTAAAACCTCGAGCATAGCAGAAGCAGGATCACCTCTGAAATCATTTCCCATTTTATCTATTTCATCAAATAAAATAAGAGGATTGTTTACACCCGCCTGCTTAAAGGCATTTATTATTCTACCCGGCATCGAGCCAACATAGGTTTTGCGATGTCCCCTTATTTCAGACTCATCGTGTACACCGCCGAGTGAAACTCTTACATATTTTCTACCCATAGCCCTCGCAAGCGATGCAGCAATTGAAGTTTTACCAACACCCGGAGGTCCAACTAAACAAATAATTTGTCCCTTGATATTGGGCGAGAGCTTTCTTACAGCCATAAATTCAAGTATACGCTCTTTAACATCTTTTAATCCATAATGCTCGCTGTCAAGAAGCTTTTGTGCTTTATTTATATCAATTTTATCCTTTGTGCTTTTATTAAAAGGAAGTTCTAAACAGGTATCAAGATATCCCCTTATAACGCCAGACTCATGAGAGTTAAATGGAAGCTTTAAAAGTTTTTTAGCTTCCGATGTAAGCTTATCCTCCGATTCCTGACTAAGTTTTAAAGATTTAATTTTTTCTATATATTTATCAACCTCGGAAATGGTGTCCTCACCCTCACCGAGCTCTTTACTTATAGCTTTTAGCTGTTCTCTTAAATAATATTCTCTTTGGTTTTTATCAACAGCCTCTTGTACTTTATCTGAAATTTCCTTTTCAATTTCAAGAATATTTATTTCGTGCTCTAAAACCTTTAAGAGATATTCAAGTCGTTTTGTAACATTTGAAAGCTCTAATATATGCTGCTTATCCTTTACAGGAATTGCTATATTGCCTGCAAACATTTCAGCAAACTCATAAGGGTCGTCCTCGTTGAATATTCTAAGAGCAATATCCCTTGCAATAGGCGGAATAAGCGAAAGATAAGTGTCAAAAGAATCCTTAAGCTTTCTTAAAAGTGCCTCTTGAACAATTGTGGGAAGTAGCTTTCTTTTGGGCATAGGATATTCTACAACCTCGGCAACTATATATTCTCCCGAGGTGTTTACAGCCATAGCCTTTGCTCTGTATTTACCCTCAACAATTACCCTTGTTATGTTGTTATTACCCTTAATAATTTGCTTAACCTGTGCAACAACGCCTATCTTATAAAGGTCTTTTTCGCTTGGGTTATCAACCATTATATCCTTTTGTGTTACTAAAAATATATTTTTACCGTTCTTTAGTGCATAGTTTACTGCTGCAAGCGACTTATCTCTTGCTACCTCAAAATTTAAAAGTGTACTTGGAAAAATGCTTATGCCACGAAGCGCAAGCGCAGGCAGCTTTGTTGGCATTAATCTCATATTTATATCAAGTTCATTCATTGGATATTCCCCTTAAATTACATTACCTTATATTTTACGATACTTTAGAATAAAAATCAATACTACTCACTAAGCTCGAGCCATTTTTCGAGTGAGCTTTCGTGTTTTTGTTTTGTTTCCTCAAGCTCTTTATAAAGTTCGCTGGTTTTAACGAAATCAGAAAACACCTCAGGATTTTGAAGTTCCTTTTCAATTTCCTTGATTTTTTCTTCACATTCTTCAATTTCTCTTTCAAGAGTTTTAATTTGATTTCGTTTTTGCGCATCTTTAGCGCGCTTATCCTTACCTTTTATATTTTGATTTATTTTTAAAGGCTTCTCTACCTCGGTTTTTATTCCATTTGCCGATACTATTTGCTTTTTTAAAAGATACTCGCCGTATCCTCCCAAATAAAAGTCCGCTTTTTTGTTTTCTAAATTTAATATTCTATTTGGAATTTTATTTAGCAAATATCTATCATGCGAAACTAAAATAAGTGTGCCGCTAAATGAGAGAAGAGCTTCCTCTAAAATTTCACGAACAAATAAATCAAGATGGTTAGTGGGCTCGTCCATAATTAACACATTAGGCTTTTGCTCCATAATAATTGCAAGCGAAAGCCTTGCTCTTTCTCCACCCGAAAGCATTTTAACCTTTTTATATATGGTTTCTCCGCTAAACAGCGCTCTGCCAAGGGTTGTTCTGATGCTAAGTGGGTCACGATTAGGAAATCTCGACCACAATTCTTCCATAACTGTGTTTTCAGGATTTAGCATATTTAAATGCTGGTCATAGTAAGAGATTTTAACATTTCCTCCCCATTTAATGCATTTATTTATGCTTGGGTTTTGGGAAAGCTTTTTAATTAATGTTGTTTTACCTGCACCGTTTGAACCAATTACAGCGAGCTTATCGCCACGCTCTAAATTGAAGGTGATATTATCGCACAACACAACCTCATCTTTGCCAAAGCCGACTGTAAGGGGCATTTCCTTTACAGATAAAACATCAAAATGAGGTTCAAAGGCATACTCAAATTCCATTTTCATTTTGCGAATACTATGCCTTGGATCCTCTAAAACATCCATTCTATCTAAAGCGGCAAGACGGCTTTTAGCACTTTTTGAAGTTGAAGCCCTAGCGATATTTTTTTCGGCATAGGTTTTAAGCTCATCTATTTTTTGCTGCTGCGCTTCATATTCCTTTAAAAGCCTTTTTTCTCTTTCCTCTTTTAAAACAAGATATTTGCTGTAATTACCCTTATAGCTTACAAGAGAATTATTACTTATATCCCAAATTGATGTGACTATTTTATCTAAAAAATATCTATCGTGCGAAACGGTTATAATTGCACCCTTATAACTTTTTAAATATTCTTCAAGCCAAGTGAGAGTTTCTATGTCAAGATGGTTAGTAGGCTCGTCCAAAACTAATATATCAGGGGTTAATAGCAAAAGCTTTGCAAGACAAAGTCGTGTTTTTTCACCGCCGCTTAATGTATTAACAGGGGTGTCATGGCTTTTATCAGAAAAGCCCATACCATTTAAAACTGTTTTTATTTTAACCTCTGTGTTGTAGCCATCCTGTTGTTCAAAAAAGGTTAAAAGGCTTGAATACTCGCTTTCGACTTGTTTAAGCTCAGCGTCAGTTATATTTTGCGCCATTTTGCCTTCTAAAACCTCAAGTTTTTCTTTTATTTCATAAAGATTTGAAAAAACCTTTTTCATTTCTTCAAAAATGGTTAGAAAGGTGTCGAGCGCGTCATTTTGCTTAAGATAACCTACAGAAATTTTGCTTGAGATATTTAAGCTTCCGCTTTCAAACGGCATCTTATCAAAAAGAACATTTAAAAGAGTAGTTTTACCAGTTCCGTTTTGTCCAACAATACCAATTCTATCGCCTTCATTTATACTGCCGCTGACATTCATTAGAATATTTTTATCAGCAAAATATTTTGATAAATTATCAAAAGACAAAATCATTTAAGCCTTCCTCCCTTCTTTAGAAATACATATCTAATAATAACATAAAAAGTTTAATTTGAAAACAGTTTACAATTAATTTTTTTAATAGTATAATATATTTATATTAATTTTAAGGAGGAAAAGCCGTTGTTTAGTATAAATACTCTTGTTGACTGTCCTGAAGTGCTTAAAAACTTTTTAGTTTATTTGCAAACAATTAAAGGCGATTCTCCAAAAACTGTTTATGAATATTTTTTAGACCTTAGAATGTTTTTTAGATTTCTAAAAAAACAGCGAGGCCTCGATGGCGGAAAAGATTTTGATGAAATCACAATCGGTGATGTTGGTGTTGATATTTTAAAAAGTGTTACTCTTTCTGAGGTTTACGATTTTCTATATTATGTTTTAAACGAGCGTGGCGGTAACTCGAGTACAAGGTCAAGAAAATCCTCTTCTATACGCACCTTTTTTTCATATTTAACTGTTAAGGTTAATTTAATAGATGTAAATCCCGTAACAGAGCTTGAGGTTCCCTCTCAACGAAAAAGGCTTCCTAAATACCTAAATCTTGAAGAAAGCGTTGCACTTTTATCTGTTATTGAGGGTGATTATGCTGAGCGTGACTTTTTGATAGCAACTTTATTTTTAAACTGCGGACTTCGTTTATCAGAGCTTGTTGGCATTAATTTGCGTGACATCAAGGGTAATACCTTAAGGGTTATCGGTAAGGGCGACAAGGAAAGAACAATACATCTAAACAAAGCATGCACTGATGCTATTGAAGCTTATTTAAAAGTTAGGCCAGAAAATTTGGCGAAGGATAAAAACGCACTTTTTATAAGTCGGCTTGGTAACAGAATAAGTGTTAAAACTGTGCAGTATACAATTAATAAATATTTTAAAATGTGTGGGCTTGGTGATAAAGGCTATTCTGTACATAAATTAAGACATACTGCCGCAACTCTTATGTATCAGCACGGAAATGTTGATATAAGGGTTTTAAAGGAAATTTTAGGCCACAAAAATCTTGCAACAACCGAAATTTACACCCATCTTTCAAATAAACATATTGAGGATGCTTTTGAAAGCAATCCACTTGGAAAAATTGATATTAAAAAGCTTAAAAAGTAGTTTTAGGAGATGTATATGGCTTTAAAGACAGTTTTATTTGATTTAGACGGTACACTGCTTCCTATGGACCAGGACACCTTTGCAAACTCTTATTTTACGGAGCTCTCAAAAAAATTATCCCCTTTAGGATATGAGCCAAAAGAACTTGTAAAAACCATTTGGCAAGGCACCGCAGCTATGGTTACTAATGACGGCAGCAAAACAAACGAGCAGGCTTTTTGGGATTTATTTGTTTCAAAATACGGCGACAAGGTCTTAAAGGATAAGCCTATATTTGATAAATTTTATGAAAACGAATTTGAAAATGTAAAAAGTGTTTGCGGATATAACAAAAATGCAAAAGAATGTATAAACGCAGTTAAAGAATTAGGGCTTAAAACTGCGCTTGCAACTAACCCCATATTCCCAGGTGTTGCAACAAAAGCAAGAATTAATTGGGCTGGACTTTGTGAAAGTGATTTTGAATTTTATACAACCTATCAAAACAGTCGTTTCTGCAAGCCTAATCTAAATTATTATTTAGATGTTGTAAAATCCCTTAATGTTCTGCCCGAGGAATGTCTAATGGTTGGCAACGATGTCGAGGAAGATATGATTGCAAAAGAACTTAATATTAATGTATTTTTGATAACTGACTGTTTAATAAATAAAAAGTGCAAGGATAAATCTGTTTTTCCTAACGGAAATTTAAGCGATTTGATTGAATTTATAAAAAGCGACCTCTTATAAGAGGTCGCTTTATTATTTTATTTTACCTGTTGAATGTCTTATATAAAAGTTGGCATCAATGTTAAATGTGCAGTTCGGTAAATCTCCATTTTGTGCCGTAAATTTATAAAGCCCACTATGTTTTAAATACT
>JAFSGZ010000067.1 GCA_017440545.1 Oscillospiraceae bacterium | reverse complement strand
CTAAAACTGGTTATTAACTAAAATAATTAATTAAATCCTGTACAATGCCTTTAATAGATATTGAAAAATCATAATGATATCCGAAAATTAAAATAGCTGAATATCCACTTGAAAAACCTGCATCCCAATAACTAGTTTCACCCTCTTCTCGATTTTTAACGCCAAAATCTTCATACACGTCATTTTGTGGTCCAAATGAAAACAGTCCGGTAGATATATTAAAAGTAGATTTTCCCGGATGCCCAATTCTTAATTTACCATCTTTAATCTGAGCCCCGATTATATCCATACTTTTTCCTGTGTCATTTTAATTTCTCCAAGTAAAAATCCGTTATTTTTTTATATTTTATCACAAATCTATTTTGCTGTAAAGTAAAAAGATGCCCGACCTCTCGGTCGGGCATTTTGTTTTTAATAGTCGCTCGGAACATCTCGTCCGTTTATAAATTCAGTTAATCCGTGGGAAAGGGTGTCAACATACTTTGAGCGCACAAGCGCTAAATCCTTGCCATTTAAACGAATGAGATATTTTCTTACATCAACCTTTACATACTCAACAGTGTCAACCTTTTGACTGTCGCGGTAGGTATAGGTTAAGGTGAAGTCGGCATCGCCCTTATAGTAATTAGGTTCAACCGATTCCTCGCTGTATACAAGCATTATAAGCTGATATAAATCTCTGAATTCGGCAGTTGACATTTTTTTGCCGTCCCAACGGCAAATTAAATCGTCACCTGTTCCCGAAAGCTCGAACTTATATTCTACCCCTTTGTTTTTAATTGTAAGTGTTTTAATATCGTCAATTAAAACATTTACAACAATGGGGCTTACATAGTCAATTAAATCCTCTTTAAAGAATTCTACATTTGCCGCTTCTACGACATAAATAGGACTCTTTCCGCTGACGGTTGCGTAATAGTAGCCTTCGCCGTCCTCTTCAAAATAGTTTCCGAGGTTTATTTTGTAGCTTTTCTTTAAAAGCACATAATCAATAGTAACATAAGGATTTGAAAGACCGTATTTATTTAAAAGGTCGGGCGTTTGCTTTAACGCCACTATATCCTTTGCATAAAGCTCCATATAGGCATAGGGGTCAAACTTATCCTCTGATGTATCAATTTCAAAGGGAGCTGTAAACTTAAAGGGCGAATATTTAACGGTTTGTTCTAAAGTGCCGTTGTTTGAGCTGTTCATAACCCTGTCATAATCGGCATCGTAATAGGGGTTTCTCTCTATTACAATAGGATACTTAACTCCTCTGCCGGTGTAGGAAATTTTTTGCACCTTAGGGTCAATTTGATTTTCATCTTCATCAAGTTCAGCGCCCTCAACCATAGTCATATCAATAAAGAGTGTGTACTTGGCTGTGAAATAATCAGCCCAGGCGGTGTTTACAACATAAACCTTATCATTTTGCTTAACATAAATATAGGTTCCGCCCGATGACGATACGCTTCCAATATCAATGTCAAGCTTTTCGCTTGTGCTGTAATTTAAAGTAACGGTTGCCTGTGGCTGTGTAAGACCGTAAACAGACATATCCTCGGGACTTTCTGCAATTAATTTATCTGCCGAAAGCTGACAGCAAGCATCAATAAATGTGGTGTAATAATCCTCATTTTTGGGATACTCATCGTGTCCCAGCATTTTCCATTCTCCGTCTTTTACATACGAAATGGTGTAGCTTCCGTGAGTGTTTTTTACATCAACACGTCTGACTTCGTTTGATTTGTATGAAAAGATGGGTATGGTGCTATTTAAAGATGTTTCACTGCTTGCTATATTACCCGAGCCGCTGCCGGTGTTTTCAGAAGGCTTTGGTAAAATCGATATAATATAGACGGTAAGCCCAAGCACCAAAACGAGAGCAGCGCTGATAATAATATTGCGAATTTTTTTACTCATAAGAACCTCCTGCGGACATAGACCACAAGGCAAATAATTAAAAGTACGACAGGAACGCCGATGGTTGCAACAGCGCCGATTATATCGGCAGTCTGAAGGTCAAGGGCAAGTGAAGCCTCTGTAAGATTTTTAGCAGGAATATATAAATTATTCTGTCTTCCTAAAATATGGTCAACTGCCGCCATTGTTATATCCGAGTTAGCGGTGAGATTTCTGTTAAAGAGCGATAACATCTCGTCGCCCTCAAAAAATCCGAGTGAATCAGCAAAAAGAACATTTGACGCTACAATACTAAAGTCACTTGCATATGTTTCAAGAGATGTGTATGACATAGCAACATAAGGATAGGCTTGCTGACTGTCATCCTTGACAAAGTTTCCGCCTGCGCCTACTGTGCCAACCTTGGTTGTGTCCATGTGCTGAAGCACAATACTGTTTTCCATATTAACATCGAGCACATCGGCAATTTTTGTAGGTCTGCCGTAATAGCCGTAAGCATTAAATTTTGCAAGTGCTGCAGAAAGTGTGATGTTTGCATCAATAAACTTTAGTTCGTTTAATGCAGGATTTGTATACGCATTTTCGCTTTCGTAAACAGCACCCTCAGAAATCTTAAAGCCCCAGTCGGCTAAAAATGCTTCGAGGTTAGGAAGTCTTGGCTGACTGTGGTCGGCAATATAGAAAATGTTCTTGCCTCTCTTGCCGTCGTTATATAAAAAGTCGTCAAGCTTTTTAAGCTCGTCCTCGCTGTAGTCCTTTGTGGGAGCAGCAATAACTAAAATATTAATATCCTTATCAAACTCGTTCATAAGGCTTTGATTTGTAACTGTAAAGCCGTTGCTTACTAAAAGGTCGCTTAAATTTTCAACCTCGGATTCGCCGTGACCGTCAACAAATGCAGCCTTGGGGTTATCTGATGCTGTTACAACCATCATAGCGGTTGTAAGAGCATACTCTGCATTAAGTGCATACTCAGGGTCGGTTTCTTCGCCGGTTGAGCTCTGCTCAGCGGTGTCAATAATAAAGTCGCCCGAGGTCAAGTGCCTGTATCTGTCGCCGCAGGATAAAATTGCATCACCGTCAATAAGCTCGGCATTGTCGAATTTTGAAGCAAAGTTGGGGGTTGCATCTAAATCAATATAGTTAATCTTAAGATTATCCATATAGGTTAAATATTTTTCTGCAAGGTTAACTATTAAATAGTAATACTTATCGTTAAGTAATGTCTGCTTTGTGCCTATAAAGTTAAGCTCAAGCTCATAATCGTCTATTGATTTAATATATTCAATAGACTCATCTGAAAGCTCGAAATACTTCTGCGAGCTTGTGTCAATGCTTATAGGAAACTTAGCCGATACAGCCTCAACAAGCACGTTAACAAGAACTATTGCTACAATTCCGATAACGGTTGCAACTATTGAAAGTGAACCGTATTTAAGCTTTTTAATTACCTCGTTTTTGGAGGCGCCGCGATTTTCTTTTTTAAATAATTTCATTTTTAGCCCCTCCTTTTATTAGCTCCATCTTCTCTTTTCCATTACTCTGATTGTAAGGAAAAGGGAAATGGCTGTTGTACTTAAAAAGAACATAACATTTTTAAGTGAAATAATACCTGAAACGAACGAAGTGTATCTTGCCTGGAATGAAAGTGCATATAAAACGTCAGAAATAACGGGGATGGGGAAAAGACCTGCAACTGTGTCGAGCATTATAAGGAAGAACAACACTGCATAGCTTACTATTGCGGCAACAAGCTGATTTTCGGTGATGGACGAAATGAAAAGTCCCACAGCGATAAGCGCTGCACCGAAAAGAAGAAGACCTAAAAAGTTGCCGAATATAAGTGCCCAAGAGGGCTGTGCTATAAAAGCAAGCACAACTGAATAAATTAGGGTTGTTGAAATACCTATAACAAAAAGAAGCAGTGCAGCTAAATATTTAGCCATTACAACAGAGAAAAGTGAAACGGGTGCGGTTAAAAGCGCTTGGTCGGTTTTCTGTCTTCTCTCTTCGCTTAAAAGACGCATTGTAAGAATGGGGATAGCCGATAAAACTATAAGTGTATATCCGTCATATACAAGGCTCATATCAGCGGTTCCGCCATAGAGTGTACCAAACCAAAAATAGACGCCGCTGAAAAGGTTAAAGATAATTAAAATTACATATCCGAGTGGGGTTGTGAAAAAGCTTTTAAATTCTCTTTTAAAAATTGCAAGCATTATTTTTTACCCCCTTTGTTTGAATTAGTGTTAACAAGCTTAATAAAGATATCCTCTAAGGTTGCTTCCTGTGCTCTAATCATTAATAGCTGCCAGCCGCGCTCTAAAACTCTCTTAACAATTTCGTTTCTGATGTCAGCGCCATCATCGCTTTCAACCTCAAAATCAAAAGAGCCTGTTTCCTTAACGCCGAGCGCCGACACCTTTTTAGTGCCAGGAATTTTGCTTAAGGTTTTAAATACAGCGCTTTCGTCAGTTGCCATAATTCTTACGGTGAGCTTGTTTATGTTACCAAACTCACTTGTTAAATTTTCAGCGCCGCTGTCGGTTACGATTTTACCGTTATTGATAATTATAATTCTGTCACAAACAGCCTGAACCTCTGATAAGATGTGAGAGGACAAAATAACGGTGTGGCTTTCGCCGAGTCTTTTAATAAGACTTCTTATTTCAATTATCTGATTAGGGTCAAGACCAACAGTGGGCTCGTCCAAAATAAGCACAGGGGGATTTCCGATAAGCGCCTGAGCAATACCTACACGCTGCTTATAACCTTTTGAAAGGTTTTGAATAACCCTCTTATAAACGTGGTCGATTTTAACAAGTCTGCAAATAGACTCAATGTGCTCGTCCTTGGGGAGCTTAACTTTTTTAAGGTCAAAGATAAACTTTAAATATTCCTCAACCGTCATCTGATGATAAAGCGGCGGCTGCTCGGGAAGATAGCCTATAAGCTTTTTAACCTCATAGGGCTCGTCTAAAATGTCCTTTCCGCCTATTTTACAGCTTCCCTCACTTGCCGAAAGGTATCCTGTCAGTATATTCATTGTTGTAGTCTTTCCCGCACCGTTGGGTCCTAAGAAACCTACAATTTGTCCTTCCTTAATTTCAAAAGAAATGTCATCAACAGCTTTGTTCTGGCCGTATCTTTTGGTTAGATTTTTAACCTCTATGGTCATTTTTGTTCCTCCCCGCCTAAACGGCTTTGCTTTTTTGAGGTGATAAAACCCCATAATTATATTTATTATACATTTAACACCATATAATTGTCAAATACTAAATTGTAAACATTTATTAAAGGCACTCCAAACAAGGAGTGCCTACTCTAAATAAAGTCTTGCGATTTTATCATGATTATTTAAAAATATCCTTTTTAAACTAGTATGTCCATACTAATACAACTAATTAAAAAACTCCCTTTCGGGAGTTTTTTAATTATACTATTTCTGTATTCTTTTTGTTTAATTTCTTTTGGTTTGCATATCCTATAAATCCAAAAATTAAAAGCGGAACTCCAAACATAAAATATGCCAAGAATAAAACTGTACCGACCGAATATAAAATAGCGGCTACTAAAGCACCCCAAGCCTTTTTAAATAAAAGCCCTACCCAGCCAAAAATCGCACCTATTAAAAACATAACCGCATGGGGTGTTACAAGTGCTGTAGCTATAGCGCCGCCAATCGCTTCGGCGCTATTTGTTGAAGTTGCAGTTCCACCAATAAAATAAACAAATAAATATACCGCGTAAGCAGTTGATAAAACGTTTGCTATTGTTAATATTATACTTCTTTTTCGCACAATTAAATCTCCCTATCTTTTTAATACAAATTTTGCAGGATTATTTGCAAATAAATTAGAGAGCACCTGTAGCTCAATAATCTGATAATTTTCAGGCACCTCTAAAGCATACCACCCTATAAGCTTTTTACCGGGTGCTATAGTACCGTCAATTGTTCCTTCACTAAAAGCCCCCGCTGCACTTAACGAGTACTCACATTTGACATCATCAACATAACCATTGAATAGCAAAAGACTGCTAATGGCTTGTTCTTCTTTGGATATGTTTTCTACTATAAACTTTACTCCAACAAACACATTTCCGCTCTGAGGAGTGAAAAAGCTTTCACCGTGCGATACCTTCATTTCAGTGGCAGTAATCTTTAAATTATCAAACACCGCAGTTTCATTAAGTCCAAAAGTTTCTTCCTTCTTGCTTGCTGTCTCAGTAGCACTAAACTCTTCCTTTTTTGGAGAGTCCTCCAAACAAGCTGAAAATGAAAACGCCATTGTTAAAATAAGTAAAATTGCATATATTTTTTTCATTATATTCCCCTCCTTTCAAAATATTGCAACTAAATTATATGACATCTTGTCATAATTGTCAAGAATAAATATGACATAATGTCATTAGGTGATAGTATGAATAATAACTTAAAATTACTACGCAAGAAAAAAGGCTATACACAAATCGCAGTTCAAATGAGAACAGGCATTGAACAAGCTTTGCTTTCAAAATTTGAAAATGGCGAAAGAATCCCACCAACCGAAACACTTTTGAAGCTTGCCGAATTTTATAATGTGAGCATTGATTATATTTTATGTCGAACTAAAAATCCTGAAATAAACAAATAAAAAACCTCGATGATTTTCATCGAGGTTTTTTATATTTACAATTAGAAATCATTTCGATTCAACTTTTTATTCAAACTTAAATTCTGCAATAATGGGGTTGTGATTTGAAAATCTGAACTCGCCGTCAACCGTTTCTATATGCGAAAGGTTTATGTTTTTAGAGTAGACAAAGAAATCGCTTATAAAGGTTTTGTTTTCTCCCTTAACGTAAGGCTTTAATAGGCTTCGCTCTGTATCAGCGCCATCGCTTGATACCTTGTAGCCGCTGTCCTCAAAGCTTTTCTCAACCTCTTTTTTCTCGCCCTTTAAACTTACGCACATTATAACGGCTCTGCCCATAATTTCTTGCTCGTTTGCCATTTTAATTAGGGTGTCCACTTCTTCTTTTTTTATGTTCGCATTGATTAGTGAAAGCTCTTTTTCAAAACCTTCAACCTTAAAATTAGTTACGAGCACACCGTTTTGTTCACCGTTTATTTTCTTAAATAGACTGTTATTTTCCGAAACAGAAATTCTTTGAGCATTTAATATTTCTGCCTTGGCAGCAACAAAAAGTCCCGTGTTAAGCTTACCTAAATATTTTAAATTAAACTCGGCGCGGCTTTTATAGCAAAATGCGGTGCTGTAGGGAAGCACCTCGCCATAAATTTCGCGCTGATTTAAAAAGTAGCTTCGCTTTGAGTTTATGTCGACCTCTTGAAGCGCTATAATATCAGCGCCCGACAGCCTTACAATTTCGCTTATAGCGGCGGTGTTGGCTATAACCTCTTTAGCGCTGTCGGCTCTTAAATCGTTAAAGTCGTGATTTTGCGAAAGCGAACCATATCCCGTGTTAAAGCTTAAAAGCCTTACCGTGCTGTTAAGACTATTTTGAGCAACACCGTTTTTTATATCATTTACAGCCTCTGTTTTTTCAGGGCTGTAGGCTGAAAAATACAAATAGCAAGCAAAGGCTGTAACAACTATTACAGCCGATATTAAAAGCATCGCTATATAACCTGCTATCTTCTTAATCATAGTTTTCTCCTAATTTTCACCTATTAAATGGCGTATAACCTCGCCTGCTAAAATCATTCCCGCAACCGCAGGAACAAAGGAAATGCTTGCGGGCACTCTTTTTTCATTTTCACTTTCATTTAAAACGGGGGTAAGCGCTTCTTCTTTAGAATAAAGCACCTTTAGTTTTTTTACCCCTCTTTTTGAAAGCTCGCGGCGCATTACACGAGCTAAAGGGCAAACCGAGGTTTTAAAAATGTCGCACACCTCAAAACGAGTGGGGTCTAATTTATTACCCGTTCCCATACAGCTTATAATTTTTACGTCTTTTTGCTGTGCCTTTAGTATAAGCTCAATTTTCGAGCTTACTGTATCAATGGCATCTATAATATAATCATACCCCGAAAAATCAAACTCTTTTGAATTATCGGCAGTATAAAAAACATTATGCTCAAAAACCTTTATATCGGGGTTTATTTTTGCAATTCTCTCTTTAGCGGCAGTCACTTTAGGTGTGCCGACTGTATTCAAGGTTGCGATAAGCTGTCTGTTTATGTTGCTTTTTGAAACGCAGTCGCTGTCAAAAAGCGAAAGGGTGCCGACGCCGGCTCTTGCGAGTGCTTCAACAGAGGCAGAACCTACTCCGCCTATTCCGAAAACTGCAACGTGAGAATTTTTAAGAACCTCTAATTTTTCGCTTCCGATAAGCCTTTGCGTACGCTCGTAAATTTCATTCAAAACAGCTCACCTCCCTTTTTTATTAATTATACCTTTTTTATATTTTAATTTCAACCTCGCGCCGAATATTTTTAAGAGCATCTGCCCACACTTTTAAAAAAGGGGGAGAAAAATGAAGCACTCAACAAGACTTTTCTTAAAATCATTTTTTGTAAGCTCGTTTGTAGCCACTGTTTTAGTTTGCGCCCTTTTGCTTTTGTTAATCCCCAAGCCAAAGCCGCAAGAGCCCGAGCCTATCAGCTCAAATTACACTTTAACCCCCACAGAGAACGACAGGTTTTCTATTTTAATTTTAGTTTCAAAAACTAAGGACGAGCCGCCTTATTGTTACTTTTTAGCCTCGTTTGACGCCTTTAAAAATAAAATTTCACTTTTAAGGCTTTCAAACAAAACCCTTATTTCAAAAGAGGGAGAGCAGAAAATAATACTAAATGAGCTTTTTAAAAATAAAAGCAAAAGCGAGGCTGTAAAAGCCTTAAATCAAAATCTCGACATAAACCTTTCCCGATATATTCACTTTGATAATGACGGCTTTTTAAATTTTGTATCGCTCTTTAAAAGTACCTATATGAATGTCAAAAGCCCTCTTTCCGAGGTTGACCGCAAGAATGATATTTATATAAAAATCGATGCCGGCAGAACCCTCTTTTCAGCTCTGACTATGCTCGATTTTTTAAACTGCAACAGCTTTTCGGGCGGCGAAAGCGAAAAGCTTTCCGAAAGCGCAAGATTAATTTTCGAGTTTATAAGTCAGCACAAAAATGAGCTTTTAAATGAAAACTCAAGTGCTGTGGAATTTATATTGGACAAATCACAAACAGACCTCTCAATTAAGGACATTGAAAACCGCCGCGAAATGTTAAAATATCTCTTTGAAAGCGATGAACAAAACATCTTTTTTATAAGCCCCGAGGGCGAAATGCGCCTTTCCGACACCGAATTTGTTTTAACCCAAAGCTTTAGAGAAAAGCTTAAAGAAATTTTCTAATATAAATTAAAAGCATAAAAAAAGACTTCCTCGCGGAAGTCTTTTTTTGAGGTTACTCGTTATTCTGTTTCTCTAAATCGTCAAGCGCCGCTTTAACTGCGGCAACAACAAATGCAGAAAATGTGCAGTCCTTGCCGACAATAGCATTTTCTACTGCCTCTATTACATCAATGGGAAATCTTACGCTTTTATTCTCTGTTTTTGGGAAAGAGGGTATTTTAAAATAAGCCATATTTT
>JAFSGZ010000066.1 GCA_017440545.1 Oscillospiraceae bacterium | reverse complement strand
GAATGTGCTTTTATGGAACACAATTATTCAGAGAAATGGAAAAAAAGAGGCGACAGAACGGGACTTATCCGAAACGCTCTCTTAAAATCAATGGGCTACACCGATAGCGACATAGAAAAGCCGATTATCGGAATTATAAATACCTGGGCAGAAACCAACCCCGGTCATGTGCATTTTCGTCAGCTTGCAGATGCCATAAAAAGAGGCGTTTGGGCAGCAGGCGGATTCCCTTTAGAAGTAAACACGCTTTCAATATGTGAGGTTTTCTTTGACATTTCAAGCCTTGTTTACAGAAACCTTCTTTCAATAACCACAGAGGAGCTTATTGAACGTCACCCCTTTGATGCTGTTGTGCTCATTGGCGGATGCGACAAGGTTATCCCTGCACAGCTTATGGCGGCTGTTTCAGCAAATAAACCGACCATATTTGTTCCCGGCGGAGCGATGCTCCCTGGTAGCTACAAAGGTCAGACCCTTGCTTGTGGCACCGATAGCTTTTATCTTTATAATGACTACACCTCGGGCAAAATCTCACTTGAGGAAATGACAAAGCACGAGGGTTGCCTTTACGGAAGCGCAGGTGCCTGCCCCATTATGGGAACAGCAAACACCTGCCAAACAGTAACCGAGGCGCTCGGAATTGCACTTCCCAATTCAGCATCCTGCCTTGGTGTTTCGGCTGAAAAGCTTAGAATATGCGAAGAGTCAGGCAGAAAGATAGTTGAGCTTTGTGAAAAGGATATTAAATGCCTTGACATTATAAACCGCCGCTCGATAGAAAACGCTATCAGAGTGCTTATGGCGGCAGGCGGCTCAACCAACCTTATTATTCATTTAACTGCTATTGCACGACGAGCTAATATCGACCTAAAGCTTGAGGATTTCGAAAGAATAAGCAACGAAACCCCCGTGTTAGTTAATGTTAAGCCCCACGGCACAGGTACTGTCGGAACACATTTCCACGATGCAGGCGGCGTTGCCTCGCTTATGAAAGAGCTTGAGGGAATGCTTGATACCGACTGTCTCACCGTTTCGGGCAAAACTGTTGGTGAAAACCTGAAGGATATTGACCTTCCTTACGATAAAGAAACCATAAGACCCCTTGACAATCCCTTAAATAAAAAGGGCGGTATCTCGGTGCTTTACGGTAACCTCGCTCCAAAGGGCGCAGTTATAAAGAGAAGTGCCGCATCTCCCAACCTTTTAAACCACCGCGGACCTGCCAAGGTGTTTGAAAGCCTTGAGGAATGTCAGAAATATCTACTTGATGAAAATAGCGATATGACCGCCGATACAGTTATTGTTCTTCGCGGTTTTGGCCCTGTTGGAGCCCCCGGTATGCCAGAAAACGGCAACTATATGCCCCTTCCGCCTCAGCTTAACCGTCAGGGTGTTAAGGACTTTGTCAGAATTACCGACTCGAGAATGTCGGGTGGCTGCTTTGGAACACAAATTCTACACGTTGCTCCCGAAAGTGCAGTTGGTGGACCGCTTGCCGCAATTCGCGACGGGGATATTATTCATCTTGATGTTGACAACAACCTAATCGAAGTTGAGATAAGCGACGAAGAGATTAAAGAGCGCCTTAAAAACTTTGTTCCCAAGGTACATAAAGACATTAAGCGCGGATTTGTTAAAAACTTTATTGACAATGTAACCCAAGCAGACGAGGGCTGCGACCTTAAATATATGCAGTATGTAAGTGAGGAGAATGAATAATGCTTAAAGGAATTTACCCCATTATCGCCGCAACATTCCACGAAAACGGCGAAGTTGATTATGAAAGCTTTGAAAATCTTATTAAAACTCTTATTGAGGGCGGATGCGAGGGTGCAACCCTCTTTGGAATTGCAGGAGAATACTATAAGCTCTCTGCTGATGAAAAGGAAGCACTTGCAGTTTTAACAGTTAAGACCTGTCATAAGTATGGCGGTAAGGCAGTTATTTCTGTAACCGAGCACGCAACCGAGGTTGCTGTAGAGCAGGCAAAACACTTTGAGGCTCTCGGAGCAGACTGTTTAATGCTCCTTCCCCCTTTCTTCTTAAAACCCGGTGCAGCAGCAGTTGCAAATCATATAAGAGCAGTTGCAAAGGCTGTTAAAATTCCCGTAATGCCTCAGTATGCCCCCGAGCAGACAGGCGTTGCAATCGCTCCCGAGGTGTTTATAGAGCTCAATGAGGAGTGCCCTAATCTTGAGTATTATAAAATTGAGTGCAAGCCCGTTGGCGCATACCTTACAAAAATGCACAAGCAAAACGAAAAGATTGGCATCTTTATCGGTAATGCAGGCTATCAGCTAATTGAAGGCTTTGACAGAGGAGCAACAGGCGCTATGCCCGGATGCTCAATGTTCGATGTTTATCTTGATATTTATAACAGCTACTTCAGCGGAAACAGAGAAAGAGCAATTAAGGTTCATTCAGCTCTTCTTCCCATCTTAAATCACATCAGACAAAATGTTGAGCAGATTATCTATTTTGAAAAGAAAATCTTAAAGCTTCGCGGAATTATAAAGAGCGACTACTGCCGCAAGCCTTCCTTTACCTCTGATGCAATTTACGACAAGATGTTCTATGATTATTACAACGAGCTTGCAGAGATTTACGGTTGGAAAAAGGCCTAACGGTGCACAAAATGAAGGCTGAATATAAAATTTTGGGACTTGATAATGTCCTTTTAGGTGAATGTCCTGTTTGGGACAGCAATCTAAATAAGGTGCGTTATCTTGATATTTTAGGTAGAAAGTCCATCACCCTTTGCCTTGAAAGCGGTAATTGTGAATTTACAGAGCTTTGCGAGGATACAGGGGCACTTGCCATATGCGAGGATACCACCCTTATCTATGCCGCAACAACTGCGGTTTATGATGAACAAAACAATGCTATCTGTCCGTTCCCTAAAGAAAGAGGAATTCGGTTTAACGATGGAAAGCCTTCCCCCGAGGGCAAATTTTTCGTGGGTAGCATTGAAAAGGGTGGTAATGGTGCCCTTTTCTGCCTTGAAAACAAAAACCTTTATCCCGTTATAGAAGGGGTTAAAATCTCAAACGGACTTGATTGGAGCTTGGATTTTAAAACCTTTTATTTCTGCGACACCGCAACACGCAAAATAGTTGCATACAGTTATCCCGAGTTTAAGCCTATAAAAACTGTCATTGATTTTAATGAAATTGACGGTTTTGTTGGTAATCCCGATGGGCTTTGCATCGACCTTGACGGTAATCTGTGGGTTTCAATTTGGGGTGGAGCCTGTGTTGTAAATGTAGATGCACAAAGCGGAGAAATACTTAAAAAAATAGACCTGCCCGCAAAATACATTTCCTGCCCCGCATTTGTCGGCGCTAAGCTTGACACCCTTTTTATCACCTCGGCAAAGGAAAATGACGAGAGTGAATTTGCAGGAAAATGCTTTTTAGTAGATGCAGGCGTTAAAGGAAGAAAGCCCTTCCTATTTAAAAACGAGCATAAACTTTCAAAATGAGGTGAAAATATGATAGCTCTTGTAACAGGAGCCGGAACAGGCATCGGAAAAGCAATAGCTTTAAAGCTCGGCGAGAGCGGCTATGATGTTGCTGTTCACTATAATTCAAGCTCACAGGGCGCAGATGAAATCTGCGAGAGCATAAGAAAGAATGGCCAAAGAGCAATATCTATTAAGGCAGACCTTTCTGATACATCCTCTATTAAGGGAATGTTTGATATAGTTGAAAAAGAGCTCGGCGCAGTTGACCTTTTGGTAAATAACGCCGGCATAACCAAAACCGCGCCCTTTTTAGAAACAGACGAAAATCTTTTCGACCTTATTTATAGTGTCGATGTTAAGGCAGCATATTTTGCTTCACAATGTGCCTGCAAGCAGATGATAAAGCACGGCAAAAAAGGAAGTATTGTTGCAATTTCATCAAACCACTCCAAAGCACATTTTGCAAATGTAAGCGTTTATGGAACTATGAAGGCAGCGCTTAACAAAATGACCGAGCATATTGCTATTGAAATGGCAAAATACGGCATCAGAGCAAACACTATTGCTCCCGGCTGGGTTGACACAGGCGCTTCCCGACTTGACGAAAAGGAAACCACCTATTACAAAATCCCCCTTAAAAAGTGGGCAACCGTAGAGGAAATTGCTGACACTGTTTTGTTTTTAGCATCAGACTCTGCAGCCTCTATCACAGGTGCTACCTTAACTGTCGATAACGGAGCAAGCCTTATGTGTGACAAAGGCGAGAAATACGGATTTTAAGGAGAAATAAAAATGAGAGAACAGGTAATACGTGCTGTTGAAGAAAATAAAATTGTTGCTATTGTAAGAGGAATTGCCGCTGAAAAGCTAATTCCCGTAGCCGAGGCTATGTATGAGGGCGGTATAAGGCTTTTAGAAATTACATATAGTGCAAACGGCGCTGTTTCCGACGAGCAAACTGCCGAGAATATCAGTATTCTTTCAAAGCATTTTGAGGGCAGAATGTTCATTGGAGCAGGAACTGTTATAACTACAAAACAGGTTGAGCTTACAAAAGAAGCAGGCGGTAAGTTTATAATCTCTCCCGACACCTTTGTGGATGTCATTAAAAAGACAAGGGAGTTAGGCCTTGTTTCTATGCCCGGTGCTCTTACTCCAAGCGAAATACAAATTGCAAACAGAGCCGGCGCCGATTTTGTAAAGCTTTTCCCTATAACAAGTATGGGCCCCTCGTATGTAAAAGCAGTTAAGGCTCCGCTTACAAACGTTAAATTACTTGCAGTTGGCGGAGTAAATCTCGATAATATGAAGGATTATTTAAATGCAGGTGTTTGCGGCTTTGGAATAGGCTCAAACATCACCCCTAAAAAGTGTATCGAAGAGGGAAATTACGAGGAAATCGTTGCCCTTTCTAAAAAATATGTTGAAATAGTAAAGTGAGGAAAATATTATGAAAAAGATAGTAACATTCGGCGAAATTATGATGCGTTTAAACCCCGAGGGCTACACCCGTTTTGTGCAGGCAGAGGACTTTGAAGCAAGCTATGCAGGCGGTGAAGCAAATGTTTCGGTATCTCTTGCTAATTACGGTATGGATGCCGCATTTGTAACAAAGGTTCCTTCACACGAAATCGGTCAATGTGCAGTAAACGCACTTAGAAAATATGGCGTTGACACCTCTAAAATTGTTCGCGGTGGCGACAGACTCGGAATTTACTTTGTAGAAAAGGGCGCTTCTCAGCGTGCATCCAAGGTTATTTACGACAGAGCATATTCTGCAATTTCACAGGCTGAATGCTCGGATTTTGATTGGGATGCTATTTTTGAGGGCGTAGATTGGTTCCACTGGACAGGCATTACACCCGCTCTTGGCGGAAATCTTCCCGAAATCTGTCTTGAAGCTTGTAAGGCCGCCAAAGCTCACGGAGTTAAAATTTCTTGCGACTTAAACTACAGAAAAAAGCTTTGGTCAACACAAAAGGCAAACGAAGTTATGAGCGAGCTTATTCGCTATGTTGATGTTTGCATCGCAAACGAAGAGGACGCAAAGGACGTTTTCGGCATCGAAGCTGAAGGAACCGATATCAATGCAGGAAAGCTTAATCACGAGGGATATATATCTGTTGCAAAACAGATTTGTGATAAATTCGGATGCGAGAAGGTTGCTATCACATTAAGAGGCTCAATTTCCGCAAATGATAATGACTGGGCAGCAATGCTTTACACAGACGGCAAGGCATACTTCTCCCCCACCTATAGAATTCACATTGTTGACAGAGTTGGCGGCGGAGACTCCTTTGGCGGCGGACTTATCTATTCACTTCTTTCAGAAAAAGCGCCTCAGGATGCTATCAACTTTGCAGTTGCCGCTTCCTGCCTCAAGCACACCATAGAACAGGACTTAAACTTAGTCAGCGTTTCCGAGGTTGAGGCACTTGCCGCAGGTAATGCTTCGGGAAGAGTGCAGAGATAAATTATTTTTTATAAATAAAAAGGAGTTCTTTAAATGCTTAAAAAATTACTTTCCATTTTGACTGTTATTGCAATTTTTACAGCATTTATGTGCGGATGTAAGGGCACCGAGAATGATAACATAAGCTCAGTAGCTGCTTCAGAAACAGCATATTCTGAAAAAGAAACCTCAAGTATTTCTTTTGAAAGCCAGAAAAACAGTCAAAATAACAGTAAAACAAACTCGGCTTCTCAAAGCAGTAACAAAACCTCTTCAAAAGAAACCGAGTCAAAAAAACCTGCTAATACACAAAGCGAGAGTATCACCAGCACTGTAACTAGTCAGGGCACTAATCAAAATGTATCTAATTCTTCATCTGCAGCTTCTGCTAATACTTCAAGTTCAACCCAAAGCAGTGGTCTTGCTATTACATTAAAGGGAAAAACAGGTGTCGGAATATATCATTTCCAACCTTATTGGACAACCAACTATGGCGAGACAGAAGCCCTTCGAATGAAAGAGTTTGAGGATGTTTTAAAACAGGGATACTTTAATACAGTTATAGTTTCCCCGCACTATGTTAATAACGATGCCTTTTGGGCAATATGCGAAAAGTATGACCTTTCGGTTTGGCTGAGCGTTTACAATTTCTATGACAGCAGCAAAACCAATATCAATTCCTTTATTAATGAACTTGATAAAGATGTTTCTATTCTTAAAAGTAATAAATCAAGATGGGACCGTTTCTATGGTTTCCATCATGAAGAAACCATCTGGAGAGGTCAGTCAAACGCAGACTTGCTTGCAGAAACCGAAGCACTTTATAAAAAATACGGAAAGCGCAACTTTATGGTTTTTGCAACAGGCGAGTTTTCAAGCAGCGAGGGCAACGACATAGCTATGGACGTTGCAAAGGTTAAAAAGGTTAAGCCCGAAGCT
>JAFSGZ010000065.1 GCA_017440545.1 Oscillospiraceae bacterium | reverse complement strand
TTGGTTTCCGTTTTCATCCTTAACTACAAGATGCGACTGAAGTCCAAGCTCGTTGTTATCTCTAAACTGTGTATAGGTGTAAAGATTTATGCCGCCCTGAAACTCCTGCTCAAGTAAAAGCTCTCTAAAAAATTCAAGGTGAGCGAGGCAATATTCCTCATCGGCTCTGCCCTGTCCGTTTAATCCACCCCAAAGAGATGTTGTGTAGGCACAGGGATAAAGCCAGATATTTACATCGTGACCAACAACCTTTTTAAGATTATCGCAAAGCACACGATAGTAGCTCTTTCCGTCAACAACTTCGGGAAATTCAGCGTGAGCGCGCTCAATTACTCCCGGGTTGGGAGCTCCCTCTCTTATGTCAACACTATAGCTGTCAAATCCAACATCGGTTACATATTTAAGCGATGAAGGAATAACCTTTCTCATTTGGTCGCCGCTTATCTGAAGCTGAAGCTGGTTACCCTCGCTTTGTGTAAACTCACCGGTTGCAAAAACGGGGTAAATACGCTTGTTGTAGGTTTCATAAAGATTTTTAGTCATTTCTAAAAAGTCCTTATTCTTTTGTCCGCGCCAAACAGGCTCGTCAAAATGGAAGCCCTGAAATCTATCCCAGCGCTCCTTGTTTGCTTTTAAGGTTTTTAATGGCTCTACGAAGCCCTTAAACCAGGTGTCGTAATCCTCTTTTTCACTTACAAAGTAATCATAAATATTGAGCCATACAACAGCATCGTTTTCAAAAATTACTCTCCAAAATTCGTCGTTGTTTAAATATGTAACCTCTACAATTATGCTGTTAAAATAGCCGCTTTTCATAACGGTTTCAAACTCTTCAATTCTCTTTTCAATGCTGTCGCCGTTATGTATAGTCCATCGGGGATGGAAATGATAAATTCCCATTGCTATTGCGTCTTTTGCATTTACCTTACTCATAATCTTTTTTCTCCTTTAACCAATTATCAAATCACCAAAATATTCTACTCTGTGAAACTGCGGAATAACTGCTATCGAGCGACACCACATTCCGTAATGCTCATACTCGGTTTCATCTCCGCATTTAAACATATTTCCGGTGAATTTATAGCCTTTTTCAAAGTTTATTTTTCCATAAAGCTTATATATATCCTCAAGCGGCAGTTTTAGTGTTACCGACCAAGAATCCTCATTAATCTCAGGCTCTACGCTTGGAACGTGGCCTAATATTTCATCAAAAGGAACTCGCTCGCAGTCGGGCTTTCCTATTGACATTATAGATGCACCGAGGCTGTTCATTTCGCAATTTACATAGGCTGTGCTTTTATTATCAAAGCAAGCAAAAAACTCCATGCAGCTATCCTTATAAACATCCTCAAAAAAGTTTTTATAAACCGCCTTGGGATTTTTCTCAAAGCAGGTCATTTTTACAACAAATCCTTCATTTTCTACTAAAACAATTTGTCCGTAGGTGGTGGGCTTATAATCGTAGCGCCAACAAAAACGGTCTATATTTATCTTTTCAATATCGTCCCATTTAAAGTCTTTTTTTACTGTCTTTATTATGTAGCTTTTTTGCTCTCTATCAAACACCTTTTACGCCTCCCTTTTAGGTATTCAATATTCCCTCTTATTAAACATTAATTTATATTAAAATGCAATAGTTTTAGGCAAAATAAAAACCATATTTGGCGTATATGCCAAATATGGTTTTATGCTTTTATGCACAATGCCGAAACCATAAACTCAGCTCTGCAGGTGCCAAATTTGATACTTTTCTCCGTTTGCCGTTTTTATTTAAAGACATTAGTCTTCAACTTTATATACAGCAAGTTTTGCCTCGGTATTTTTAAACTCCTCGCAAATCTCACTAAGGCGTTTTGAATATTTTTCCCATTTTTCTATGTCGGGAAGAAGCTTTTGGTTTCCGTTTTCATCCTTAACTACAAGATGCGACTGAAGTCCAAGCTCGTTGTTATCTCTAAACTGTGTATAGGTGTAAAGATTTATGCCGCCCTGAAACTCCTGCTCAAGTAAAAGCTCTCTAAAAAATTCAAGGTG
>JAFSGZ010000064.1 GCA_017440545.1 Oscillospiraceae bacterium | reverse complement strand
TTAACAACTGCCTTTTCGCACACAGACTCAATAAAGGTGTAGCGCATATCGGCGAGCGCGGCATTTCTGTCAAGTCCACAGCCGTTTTCCATTTCAAGCACACTGTGCTCAAGCATTTCAAGTTCGTTTTGATTAAGCTCTAATCTTTTTATAATATCCTCATCATTTTCAACAAGCTTTGTTGCCGCAAAGCGTGAGGACATTCCTTTATCTTCAGCGTGGTCTTCAACCAGGTGAGAAACGGCGTGAATGCATCTGTGTACGTGTCCCGAAAAGCAAAAGTCTTTAACCTTTGGAAGCGTTTTGCTTTTTGCCACCGATATAGCGGCTTTTACAAGGTCGTCAATTCCCTCTTCTTTTGCCGCCGAAATAGGAATAACAGGCACACCGAGGCTTTCGCTCATTTTCTTAACATCAACAGAGCCACCATTACCGCGCACCTCGTCCATCATATTAAGAGCCACCACCATCGGCATCTGCATCTCAAGAAGCTGAAGGGTTAAATATAAATTTCGTTCAATATTTGTAGCATCTACTATATTTATAATGCCGTCAGGCTTGTCGTTTAATATAAAATCGCGTGTTACTATTTCCTCACTGCTGTAAGGCCTTAAGGAGTAAATTCCGGGAAGGTCAACTACTGTAGCGTTTTTGGCTGTTTTTATCTCGCCGCTTTTTCTCTCAACAGTTACACCGGGGAAATTTCCGACGTGCTGATTTGAGCCTGTAAGCGCATTAAACAGCGTGGTTTTACCGCAGTTTTGATTTCCTACAAGTGCAAAAATCACTCTTTTTCCTCCTTTATATATATCTTTTTAGCCTCGTCAATACGAAGTGTCAGCTCATAGCCGCGAACCCTTATCTCAATGGGGTCGCCCATAGGAGCCACCTTTGTAACCGTTATTTTGGTTTTAGGTATAATTCCCATATCTAAAAGACGGCATCTTATTGCCCCTTCACCCTCAACCTTTGTTATAACTGCCGTATTTCCTATCGAAAGCTTATCAAGTGTCATCATTTTTTCCTTTCACGCTGCCCTTTTGCCAGCCGTCTATTCCAAGTCTTACAAGCGCGCCGAAAACCCTCTCGGTTATGCCTGGATATTTAATTTCAGCAAGGCTTAATAAATCTTTAGTTTCCTGCCGCTTTGTAACCTTATCGGCAGGACATACGCTTTTAACAACAGGGAGCCCTATTCTTTTAACCGCCGTCTCAATTTCATTTTCGGGAATGTAAATAAGCGGCCTTATCATATAAATATCCTTGCGGGAAAGATAGGTCACAGGTGAAAAGCAACCAACCCTGCCCTCTAAAAACAAATTCATCAAAAATGTTTCAACAACATCATTGTAATGATGCCCAAGGGCAATTTTACTGCAGCCATATTCCAAAGATGCATCGTGAAGCGCCCCTCGCCTCATTCGCGCGCATAGGCTGCAGGGGTTTTTCTCCTCTCGCACATCAAAAATGATGCTTCCTATCTCTGTTCGCTTTATATGGTATTCAATGTTTTGTTCTTTGCAATATTGCTCTATCTCGCTGTAATCGGTTTCTACTCCTTTAAACTGCGGGTCAAGCGTTATTGCAACTATCTCAAAGGATTTGGGATAAAAGCGCCTTAATGCCGAAAGGGCTGATAGCAGCATCATAGAATCCTTTCCGCCCGAAACGCCGACAGCAATTTTGTCGCCTTCATTTATCATATTATAATCATCGACAGCTCTTCGTACATACGAAAGCATTCTCTGCACCCTTTTACCACTCCTTTTTTGTCTGTTTGCATTTAAGTTAGCCTTAACTAACATAGTTAAATTATTATATATCAAATAACTTTTAAAGTCAATAATCCCTTTAACAAAAAATGAAATGAAAAATGAGAAACAGAGAGAAATAGAGCATTTTAAAGAGAAAAGGCGTGATTTGGGGATATATTTTAAATTTTTGGCAAAAAAGCCCTTGACAAACTATTTTTGGCAATATATAATAATGAGGCACTTTGTAAAAACGGCTTTGTGCTGTGTTTTGTAAAGTAATTAACCCAAAAAGATATATAAATTAAACGGAGGAAACTAAAGATGTCAACTTTTATGCCTAAAAGCACAGAAATTGAGCGTAAATGGTATATAATTGATGCCGCTAATAAGCCCCTCGGCCGCGTTGCTGCCGTTGCCGCTGATTTACTTAGAGGCAAAAGAAAGCCCATTTTCGTTCCCCACGTTGATTGCGGCGACCACGTAATCATCATCAATTCCGATAAAGCAGTTCTTACCGGAAATAAGTTAAACCAGAAGTTCTATCGCAGACACACCGGTTGGGTAGGCGGACTTAAAGAAGTTAAATACTCAACATTTATGAAAGAAAATTCCGACAAGGCTATGATGCTTGCTGTTAAGGGAATGGTTCCCGACACAACCATCGGTAGAGCAGCTCTCACTCGTCTTCACATTTATAAAGACGGCGAGCACGTTCACGCTGCACAAAAGCCGCAGGAATATACATTATAAGTGAGGAGGCGTTAATATGTACGATAAGACACCGTTTTTCTACGGAACAGGAAGAAGAAAGCATTCTGTTGCCAGAGTAAGACTTTACAAGGGCACAGGCAAATTCACAATTAATGACAGAAGCATCGACGAATATTTCGGACTTGAAACCTTAAAGCTTATCTCAAGACAGCCTCTTTCCTTAACAGGAACAGCCGACAGCTTTGACGTTGTAGTTAAAGTTGCAGGCGGCGGCGTAACCGGTCAGGCAGGTGCTATCCGCCACGGTATTGCAAGAGCTCTCTTAGAGTTCAACGCAGAGCTTCGTCCCGAGCTTAAGAAGGCAGGCTTCTTAACCCGTGACCCGAGAATGAAAGAGCGTAAAAAGTACGGACTCAAAGCAGCTCGTCGCGCACCCCAGTTCTCAAAGAGATAATTTGTATTATTTCGAAACACACAAAACCCCGAAACCATTACGGTTTTCGGGGTTTTATTTTTGCATTAATCTAACAAAAAAGCGCCGCTACAAAAAGTAGCGGCGCTTTAAGTTTTTATTTCATATTAAAGCCAAAGTAGTTTTTGGCGTTTTCAAAGCAGATGCCTTTAATGATTTTCTCAAGGCTTTCTTTATCATTGGGATATTCGCCGTTTTCCACCCAGGTGCCAACGAGGTTACAGAGAATTCTTCTGAAATACTCGTGTCTTGTGTAGGATAAGAAGCTTCTTGAGTCTGTAAGCATACCAACAAAGTTTCCGAGAATTGAGAGGTTTGCTAAATCTGTAAGCTGCTTTTGCATACCTGTTTTGGTGTCATTAAACCACCAAGCCGAGCCGTGCTGGATTTTGCCTGCCGCCTCGGTTCCTTGGAAACAACCGATAATTGTTCCCAAAAACTCATTGTCGTTGGGATTTAATGAATAAAGAATTGTTTTGGGAAGATTTCCCTCTTTATTAAGTGCATCTAAGAAATGAACAAGTGAAAGTGAAAATTCCTTTTCTGAAATACAGTCAAAGCCTGTGTCGGGTCCAAGTTTATTAAACATAAGTGTGTTGGTGTTTCTGTGAACATTGGTGTGAATTTGCATTACCCAACCGTGCTTTGCATACTGTCTGCCAAAGAAAAGTAAAAGTGCGGTCTTGTACTTTTCAGCCTCGTCAATCGAAATTTCTTTTCCTGCGAGAGCCTTTTTAAAGATTTTATCGACCTCTTTATCATCAGCGAGGTTGCATACAACATAGTCAACACCGTGGTCAGAAGCGCGGCAGCCCATTTTATCAAAGAATTCAACGCGGCTTTGGGCGGCAGCTAAAAGGTCGTCTACACATTTGATTTCAGAGCCAACTGTTTCCGAAAGCTTAGCTATATACTCTACAAAACCATCTTTATCAATGTTAACCATTTTATCGGGTCTGAATGAGGGGGCAACAGTTGTTTTAAATGTGCTGTCCTCAGCGATTGCCTTGTGATACTTTAAATCGTCGCAAGGGTCGTCGGTTGTGCCGATAACGCTTACATTTGATTTTCTTATAATATTTCTAACTGTCATATCGTCGCTTTGGAGCTTTGCGTTACAAATATCCCACGCTTCCTGTGCGGTTGCGGCGCAAAGCGGCTTATTGAAATCGAAATATCTTTGAAGCTCTAAGTGAGTCCAGTGATACATAGGATTTCCGATAGCAAGAGGAAGTGCCTCAGCAAAACGCTGGAACTTTGTTCTGTCGTCAGCACTGCCTGTGATTTCCTCTTCGGGAACGCCGTTTGAACGAATAAGGCGCCACTTGTAATGGTCGCCACCAAGCCAAACCTGAGTAATATTTTCAAATTTTCTATCCTCGGCTATTTCTGCAGGAATAATGTGGCAGTGATAGTCGATTATAGGCATATTTTCAGCATAATCGAAATAGAGCTTTTGTGCGGTTTTAGTTTCGAGTAAAAAGTTTTTATCCATAAATTTTTTGCTCATTTTAATTACCCCCTGATGTAAAACTTTATACTTTAATTATACCGCTATCCCCCAAAAAGTCAAGCAAACTACAAAAGTTTAAGAGCAATAATTGTTATATCATCAAGGCTGTTTTTATCTTCCTTTTGATGAGCCTTGTCATAAAGTTCGCGACACAGCAAATTCAGGTCGCTATTTTGATGCTTAATTAGTAGCTTTTCTATTTCGCTGTCGAAAAGTGAGCTCATTCCGTCAGACGACATAAGCACTATATCTCCCTTTGAGAGCTTAAGCTCTGCACTTTTTAGGGTACTTTCATTTAAAATGCCGAGCGGAAGTGCATCTATCTCAATTTTTAAAACCCTTTTTCCTCTCTTAACGAAACTTGGGGCAGCTCCCGCCTTTTTAAACTCTGCCTTGCCTGTGTGCAAATCGAAAATGCAGGCATCAAGCGTTGAAATAGACTCGTCCTCGGATTTAACCATTAATGCCGAATTTATAAGTGACATACAGTTTTCAAGAGAAAAACCGAGCATTAAAAATCTTTTTACAAGCGACAGCGTCATTTTGCTGTCAAGCGAGGCTCTTTTGCCTCTTCCCATTCCGTCGCTTAAAATCGCGGCGCTGTAACCACCCTCTTTTGAGAAAACCTCAAAGCTGTCGCCGCAAACCTCTTCACCCTCTGCTGCCATTTGATAAAAGGCATATTCTATTTTAAAGGGTGTCTTTTCGCAAAGCACCACCCTTATCATATTGTCGCCGTTTATTACCTTAGGCTCCTCAAACTCGGTTTTGGTTGCCTTTGAAACAGCCGTGCAGATTTCTTTCTGTATTTCGGGATTTAAGCTTTCACCCTCAAGATAAAATTCTGCCGTTTTTCTGCCGAATTTATCCCTCGAAAAAGAAATATCAAGCGGTTTTAAATAGAGGCTTAAAAGCGCGTTTTTAACCTTCATTTCGGCACTTTTATCACAAACGGTGAGTGACAATTCCTGAGACATTTCATATAAAAGGTTGCTCATTCCGTCAAACTGTCCACTTATAATATCCCTAATCTGCCGCGAACGAGCGTTTAAATTTTTCTCACTTATAAATTCGGTGTATGACCTGTTAATTTCATTTACAAGCGGATTTAATTTTCGGCAACTCTGCCTTAAATAGTCAGGCACATTTTCAGGGTTTACCCGTCCGTTTTGCTTTAGCGGAGCTATTAAATTATTAAAGGCGTCCATAGTGTCGCCGTATTTTTCGGTCCAGCAGGAAATTTTTAAAGGGCATCTTCTGCAAACGCTGTCGGCAGCTTTAGAAAAAACCTTTCCCACCTCTCCGCCTGTGTTTTTATTTATAAGCTCTGACACCTCGCAAAGTGAGTCCTTTGTTTTGTTTATTGACTCTGCCACAAACCTAAGCCGCTGTGAAAGATATTTGTTTGGATAATCCTCTCCCGTAAATTCAAGGCTTAAAAAGTTAAAAACAAGGCTTTCGCTAAAACGCTCAGGCACCATCAAGAATATAATTGAGGCTGTCAGTACCTCGTAAAGCACATATAAATTTTCTCTGTCTGTTCCCACAATGGTTATGGACAAAACAGAGCAAAGTATAAAAATAAGGCTTACGGCAATTTTACCCATTTTGTAAAATAGTCCCGATAAAAGCGCGCCGAGTCCTAAACACATAACCATAAAGCCGCCATCATTTTGCCCTATCGACAAAACTGCGCCCATACAAAGTCCTGCCGCCGCACTTACAAGTGCACCCGAATTTAAACTAAGCAAAAGTATTAAAATAGCAGCAAGTGTGTGTCCTATTGACACAAAGCCGACTGTGACCTCAGAAAGCGAAAGAATAGTGAGCGAAGTAAAAAACAAAAGCGCCGCCACCGTTCTTTCGGTTTTAAGACTTTCTTTGTTTTTAGTAGCAGTATATAGATTTTTTATAAAATAAACGCTTCCCGAAACAAGTATGCTTTCACTTAAAACTATAAGCAAGTCGTACACCGTAGCGCCCGCAGAATAAACATACAAAAGTCCAAGACTTAAATTAATAAAAAGCGCTAAAATCGGCATATAAAAACTCTTGCCGTTTTCAAAAAACGGATTAAACGCCCACTTTATAACAAGCACAACTATACTCGCCGCAATATAGCGAGAGTACATAGCCTCGTTTAAAAAACCGACATATCCGAATATACTGCCTATAAGCGCAAAAAGTGAGTCGACAGGCGAAAGTGCAGAAACAAAGGCAAAACCAAACGGTGCCATCTTGCCCATTAAATTAATTCTTGAAAACAAAAACCCGAAAAATATGTAAAAGCATTTAATTAAAACCACATTTAATTTTTCTGTGTTAAAACTTAATCTTAGCCTCCCATTCTTTTGTGTATTTTCTGCGCTTTTCATAAAAAAATCTCCTTTTTTAGTGTTAGTAAAAAAATGATAGCATGTCCCATTTAAAAGGTGTGTCGATTTGTGAATGGGCTTTTTTGTCAGTTTTTGAGAATTTTAAAAAGACAGAAACTGCACATACTACTAAAAAAGGAAGTGGTAGTCTGTGCTTATTTTTTTAATTTTACTTTTAGGCATTTATATCGGTACCCTGATAAACAACTTAAAAATACAACACCTTAATAACAAAATTCAGATTGTACTTATGGGGCTTTTAATATTTTTAATGGGTCTGTCGCTTAGCAAAACTATAACCGATTTAAGCGAATTTTTACCCCTTATAAAAAGAGCCGCCCTGCTTGGCACCCTTCCCTCAATTTTAGCCGTTTTAATTATTCTTTATTTAAAGTATCACTTTAAAAAGCCCTAAAGGAGAAAAAAACTTTGGTTTTTGTAACTGTTTTTGCACTTATATTTGGATTTATAACAGGCACTTTCTTTAAATCAAACGAGCTTATAATGTCACTTACCGATTTAAGCACCCCCACCCTTTATCTTTTAATATTCTCGGCAGGGCTTTCGGTCGGCTTTTGCAAAACCGCCTTTAAAAGCCTTTCGGGTAAATTTTTAAATGCTCTTATTTATCCTATTGCCATAGTTTTAGGCGCATTTATTTCATCGGTTATACTCTCGCTTATTCCAAACTTTCTCCCCTTTAATAGCTGTCTTTCAATAAGTTGCGGCTTTGGCTGGTACAGCCTTTCTTCTTCGCTTGTAACAGAACTGTCGGGTAGCGCCAAAATAGGCACCATCTGCCTTTTATCAAATCTTATCCGCGAACTGCTCGCCTTTATCTTAATTCCCACAACCTCTAAAAAATACGGCATTTCGGTGGGACTTTGCTTTAGCGGCACAACCGCACAGGACACCGCGCTACCCTTTATTATTAAATACAATGGCGAAGACTGCGCCATCTACTGCCTTCTTTCAGGCGTTGTCTGCTCGCTTTTAGTGCCGTTTTTAGTAAGAATAAGCTATCTAATGTAAAAAAGGCTCAAGCTTTACGCTTGAGCCTTTTTTCTATTTGTTATCGGGAACAAATGAATTACAGTCAACGCACTGTGTCTGTGTAGGATTTTGCTCGTGTGTGCCGATGTCTACACTTGAAAGTGTGCAGTAGGCTTCATCCTTGCAATTAAACTTACA
>JAFSGZ010000063.1 GCA_017440545.1 Oscillospiraceae bacterium | reverse complement strand
GTTGACATTAAATTTGGTTTTCTGTATAATACAATAGCAGTAAAATATTAGTTTAGAGGGGACAGAGAGAATGGAGAAGTTATATAAAAAAAGTGAGATAACCTTTGCGATTATGCTGATTATTATATACTGCATTTTGCAGTCCCTTGCAAACCCCTTAAATGAACTTATAGGAATAGAATATTTAATGAGCGCTGTTTTTTGTGCCTTGCAAGCGGTGCTTATTGTTTGCTTTATAAAAAAGAATAATTTATCTGAAAAGTATGGGCTATGTAAGGCAAAGGTGCCTGCCTCACGCCTCTTTTTTTACATACCGCTTTTAGTTCTTGTTACAAGAAATTTTTGGAACGGATTTTCACTTAATCTTCCGATAGCTGACACCATCTGTTATCTTGTATGTATGGTTTTTGTCGGCTTTGTTGAGGAGATTGTTTTCAGAGGCTTTCTTTATAAGGCTATGGCAAAGGATAACGAAAAAACTGCCATCATTGTTTCAAGCATAACCTTTGGTCTAGGGCACCTTTTAAATCTTGTAAACGGCAGCGGAGCCGCGCTTTTAGAAAATCTTTTTCAGGTTACAGGCGCTATTGCCATAGGCTTTTTGTTTGTGATAATATTTTCGCGCGGCGGCAGCTTGTGGCCCTTAATTTTAACACATTCGCTAATTAATATGACAAGTGCTTTTGCGAATGAAAACGGATTATCATTTGCAAAAGAACTTATCTTCCAAGCAGTTTTAATTTTAGTTTCAATAGCTTATTCTATTATAATTATTAAAGCTTTACCCAAAGAGAATTTAAATAAAGAATAAGCTTTCAGCAAAATTTCAGGGAGTATATAAGATGGAAAGCTCTAATCAGTTTTTTATATCTGCCAAGCCGACTCGCCTTTTCTTTAAGGTGGCAATTCCTGGGCTTGTCAGTATGCTCGCTATGTCGCTTTATCTGGCGTTCGAGGGTATTTTTGTAGGTCATTTTTTAGGTGAAGCTGCCTTTGCTGCTATTAATATAGGCATGCCTGTTATAATGATTAACAACGCCCTTGCCGATTTAATCGGAGTCGGCTCATCGGTTCCTATTTCGGTGTCACTTGGACGAAAGGATAACAACAAGGCAAACAATGTTTTCACCTGTTCGATTATACTTATTATATCTGTTGCCGCACTTAGCGGAATTGTGATTTTCTTTTGCGCACCTTTGTTTGCAAACCTTATGGGTGCAGAGGGTGAGCTTGCCGAACTTGCTGTTAGATATGTACGGGTTTATGCCTGCCTTGGCCCCGTTACAACGATAGTTTTTGCGATGGATAATTTTCTTAGAATAAGCGGATTTGTAAAGGGCAGTATGATTTTAAATATATTTATGTCCCTTTTAACTGTCTTGCTTTTAGCTCTTTTTCTCGGAGTGTTCGATATGAATGTTGAGGGTGCGGCGCTTGCAAGTGCGCTTTCTCTTTTTACTTGCGCTGTAATTGCCACCGTGCCTTTTATTCTTAAAAAATCTATACTTCGCTTTGTAAAACCTAAATTCAGCTTTTCTATGATACGCGAAATTGTATCTTGCGGTGCACCTGTGTTTTTAAATAATATAGCAGGTAGGGTAGCTTCAATTTTAATGAATTCGGCACTACTTAGAATGGGAGGTCAAACCGCTGTTGCAACCTATTCGGTTATGATGTATGCCGCCGGTGTAATAGAGCCTATGCTTTATGGAATGAGCGATTCAATTCAGCCGGCAATAGGCTATAATTGGGGAGCAGGAAAGCTTAAAAGGGTGGCTTCGATAGCAAAGGTTTCGTTTACTGTTTGCGGCATTGTTTCGGTTTTCTGCACACTTGCTATGTGCCTTTTTCCAAGTACCCTTGCAGGAATTTTTGTTGATAAAAATGAAACATTATTAATGGAAATGTCGACACACGCAATTTCGCTTTTCGGCCTCGCATTTTTGCTTGGCTGGTTTGGATTTGCAGTTCAAGGATTTTTCGCAGCAATCGAAAAACCTCTGCCGGCAACTATTCTGTCAGTAGCAAGAGCTATGATTTTCCCCGTGATTTTAATATATGCTCTTTCATTTATGGGACTTGACGGACTTTGGCTCAACTACGCCGCAACATCGCTTTTATCTGCAATTCTTGCAGTAATAATGCTTGTCTTTACTCAAAAGAAAATGAAAAAAGATATAGAAAAATATGTTATAAAATAAAATCACCCACAGCTTTGCTGTGCAGTATAAAAATTTAACCCGACCTGCAAATTTTACAGGTCGGGTTTTAAATTATAGCACTAATTAATCCTTGCTTATCACTTTTTTTTGCCAGGATTTTTTATGACACTTAGGGCAACGCATATACCTTGTTCTGTTAATGTGCATAGCCCACAGTACACTTGAATATTTGGGAACATATCGATGTCCGCACTTTTGACATTCATAGTAGCCAGCAGTTTGCTCAATTCGTATTGCGAATGGTACCATAATAGCAAATGGTATAAAACCGGTTATAATAAGCGTTATTCTTAGCCACTCTTCCATTTCAATTAATGAAGCAATAAAGATTAATGCAAAAAATACTATACTTATCAGCACGCCTATTACAATTTCCATTGTTAATAGTCTTTTATCTGATTCTTCCTTTTGTTTTACCATTTCAATCAAATTTTTTTCTGATTCTTTGTTATAATTATCCATTGTAACTACCTCCCCACTTAATAAATCATTTACAGTGATTTTAAGAATTTCACACAACTTGAGCATAACAGACGAGTCGGGCATTGCTCTGCCTGTTTCCCATTTTGAAACAGCTCTGTCGGTGATGCTTAGCTTTTCTGCCAACTGCATTTGAGTTAGGTTTACCTTTTTTCTGCACTCGGCAATAAATTTTCCGATTTTTACCTGGTCCATGGATTGCCTCCTTTCACTTTTAGTATAGGCTATCAAGGTTAAAAAGAACACGAACCAATGGTTGAGTGAGGAGAAATCAACCATCAATAGAGTAAAAAACTTTAAATCTTTATATATAGACCTTTACTTATATACTTTTTAATTAAAATTAAAGGTCGGCTTTTTTGCTTTTTTAGAACTAAATAGATTATTTAACTCTAAAAGCCTTTGGCTGTATTTTTTCCATTTTTGCGCTGTCGGCATAATGGTGTAATTACCGTTTTTATCTTTAAATTCAAGAAAATGCTGCATAGTGTTGTATCTGTTATCGTGTGCTTTGCCATAATAGGTGTAAAGCACAATTCCACCCGGATATTCAAGGCTTAATATGTCACTTGCCAAAAAGTTTAAATGCTCTAAACAGTATTCTTCGTTTGCTTTTGTTATGCCGTCGACACTGTTTGAAAGTTCTGTTGTGTATGCGCAGGGCCAGTGCCAAAAATTAGCGTCGTGTCCAATGTAATTCAATAGAATTTGACGGGTATGACTAAAATATTCCTTACCATCTTCACTTCGAGCATCGCACCAATAATAATCAAAGCCGATGTCTGTGGCATAAGAAAGAGCCTTTGGATGCTGCTTGTTTATTGCGTCTGCCTCTTCAAAGGTGTAGCTGTGGGCATCTTCCAAAAGGAAATCACCTGATGCCATAATAGGATAAATTCTTTTTCCGAATGCTTTATAAAGAGCTTTTGTGTATTCATAAAGCGCCTCGTTTTTCATATCAAAAAGCGAAACAGGCTCGTCCCAATAAAAGCCCTCGATAATGTCGCCATATCCCATTTTGTTTGCTGTGTCAATATATATCTTTATCCTATTAACATAGCTTTCTATTTGATTTGTATCAATTATTCCTGCTGAAATAAAAGCAGAGCCACCCGCTTTTGCGATTATTTCAAGCTCGGTCATAAGATATGTGTCAAGCGGCAGAAAATAGGTGTTGAAATACCCCGAGTTTACAACCTCGGTAAATTCTTTTTTACGGCTTTCAAAATCATCACCGTAAAAATCGCAAAACACCATAGATAAATGATATGCGCCAAGCGATACGCAATTGTTATTTTTAAAAACCTTAACACCCTCGCTTTCTGTTTGCGATGAAGTTTCTAAAAAGGTGTTGCTTAATGTAGCGCTTTGACTTTGAGTTGTAGACTCATTTGCTACAAGACTTTCACTTTCAGCATTTACAATAAAGGAGTTGCTTAACGTAGCACTTTGACTTTGAGTTGTAGACTCATTTGCCACAAGACTTTCACTTTCAGCATTTACAATAGAAGAAACATCCTCTAAATTTTTGCCGCAGGCTGTAAGCAGTAGTAAAACTAAAATTAAAGATAAAAGCTTTTTCATAATTTCCTCCTAATAATTAAAGCCGATGTCAAAAAAGGCATCGGCTAATGAACTTATTCTGATAAGTATGACTTAACAAGCATTTGCAAAAGCTCATCACGGTCGATTTTCCTAATAAGACTTCTTGCATTGTTGTGGGTTGTAATATAGGTGGGGTCCTCGGATAAAATATAACCGACGATTTGGTTTATTGGGTTATAGCCCTTTTCTTTAAGCGCATCATAAACAAGCACAAGTATAGTGTGCAGCTGCGACTCCTTATCGTCCTTAAGCGAAAAAGTAATGGTGTGGTTATCGTGCATTTAGGACACCTCCTCTAACGAATATATTAATAGTATAGTATAATTTCTGCGTCTTTTCAAGTTTTATTGCAAATTTTTTTAAAAAATTTTGCAAATTGTAGCATTTTTGTGATAAATACTTTATATAGTTTGCTTCTTTACAAATTTTACATTATATAGTATAATATTAATAACTGTTTAAAGTTTTATAGAAAAGGAAAAGTAACATGAATAAAACCGTGCTTATAACCGGCGCCTCAAGAGGAATAGGCGCAGAAATTGCAAAGGTTTTCGCTCAAAACGGCTACACAGTATTAATTAATTTTAATAAAAGTCAAAAAGAGGCAGAGGCTCTTTTAAAGCTTTTAAAGGATAACGGCTGTAGTGCTCATATAATTAAAGCCGATGTGTCTAAAATAGACGAGGCAGAGCATTTGGTTTGTGAGTGTTTAAAATTAGTGCCTCAAATAGATGTGCTCGTAAATAATGCGGGGGTTTCTCTAAATGCTCCGTTTAATGATTGTGATATACAAAAGGGCATAGAGGTTATAAACACAAATCTAATTGGCACAATGGCAGTGACAAAATATGTGTCTGATAATATGATTAAGCATAAAAAAGGAAAGATAATAAATATATCTTCTGTTTGGGGAATTTGCGGCGCTTCCTGTGAGGTTTATTATTCTGCTTCAAAGGCGGGGGTTATAGGCTTTACAAAGGCTCTTTCAAAAGAGCTTGCCCCCTCGGGTATAACGGTTAACGCAGTTGCCCCCGGTGTTATCAAGACAGATATGAACAATAATTTAAGTAAAAAAGATATGCAAAATCTTATAGATGAAATTCCAGTTAAAAGACTTGGCTCTTCGTATGAAATAGCAAAAACAGTATTCTTTTTGGCATCGAGTGATGCAGACTATATAACGGGACAAACCATAAATATAAGCGGCGGATTTTTAATATAATTTTCGGAGGACAGTATAATATGGCAAAGCCAAAAATTACTCAAGAATATGATAACAGCAGTATTACCTCTTTAAAGGGCGCAGCGCGCGTTAGAGAAAGGCCTGCTGTAATTTTCGGCTCCGACGGCATCGAGGGCTGTCAACACTCGGTTTTTGAAATTCTCTCAAACTCAATTGACGAGGCAAGAGAGGGACACGGAAATAAAATCATAATAACAAGGTATAAAGATGGCTCTGTGTCGGTTGAGGACTTTGGCCGCGGTATCCCCGTTGATTTTAACGAACGTGAAAACTGTTATAACTGGGAACTTGTGTTCTGCGAGCTTTATGCAGGTGGTAAGTATAAAAATAATGACGGCGAAAACTATGAGTATTCGCTCGGATTAAACGGACTCGGACTTTGCGCTACACAATATTCATCTGAATATATGGACGCAGAGATATATAGAGATGGTCAAAAGTTTTCACTTCACTTTGAAAAGGGTGAAAATGTAGGCGGACTTAAAAAAGAGTCGAGTACAAGGAAGCAAACAGGAAGTAAAATCACCTGGCGCCCCGATAGAGATGTCTTTACAGATATTGATATTCCTGTTGAGTACTATTTAGAGGTTTTAAAAAGACAGGCTGTAGTAAATAAAAAGGTGCAGTTTATCTTTAAAAACCAAACCCAAAGTGGCTTTGAAACAACCGAATTTTGCTATCAAGATGGCATTTCCGATTATGTTAAGGAAATAGTTGGCGACCAGAATATGACAAGCGTTTTAACCTGGGAAAGCGAAAGCCGTGGCAGAGATAGAGAGGATAAGCCTGAGTATAAGGTTAAGCTTTCGGTTTCTCTCTGCTTTTCAAATAGAGTGAATTTTATTGAGTATTACCACAATTCAAGCTTCTTAGAGTATGGCGGCTCGCCCGAAAAGGCAGTAAAAAGCGCTTTTGTGGCTCAGATAGACGCCTATCTTAAACAAAATAACAGATACCTTAAAAACGAAAGTAAAATAAGCTTTCAAGATGTAGAAGACTGTCTTGTTTTGGTTTCAAGCTCATTTTCAACACAAACCTCTTATGAAAACCAAACCAAGAAAGCAATTACAAATAAATATATTTACACCGCAATGACCGATTTTCTTAAGCACAATCTGGAGGTTTATTTTATAGAAAACCCCGAGGAAGCTAAGAAAATTGCTGACCAGGTGTTAATTAATAAGCATAGCCGCGAAAATGCCGAAAAGACAAGATTAAATCTTAAAAAGACACTCTCTTCGGGTAACGACCTTATGAGCAGAGTAGAAAAATTTGTCGACTGCAGAAGTAAGGATAAGGAAAAAAGAGAAATCTATATAGTTGAGGGCGACTCGGCATTAGGCTCTTGTAAGCAGGGAAGAGATAGTGAATTTCAGGCTATTATCCCCGTTAGAGGTAAAATTCTAAACTGCCTTAAAGCAGAATATGATAAAATCTTTAAAAATGAAATTATCACAGACTTAATAAAGGTGCTTGGTTGCGGTGTTGAGGTTAAAACTAAGTCCAATAAAGATATTTCAATGTTTAATTTAGAGGCACTTCGCTGGAATAAGGTTATAATCTGTACCGATGCCGACGTCGACGGCTTTCAGATTAGAACTCTTATTTTAACGATGCTTTATAGACTTGTGCCTACATTAATAGAAGAGGGATTTGTGTATATAGCAGAGTCACCGCTCTTTGAAATAAACACCAAAGATAAAACCTATTTTGCATACACAGAGCTTGAAAAGGCAGAAATCCTTAAAAAAATTGAGGGTCAAAAGTTCACCATTCAGCGTTCAAAGGGACTTGGTGAAAACGAAGCAGAAATGATGTGGATGACCACAATGAACCCCGAAACTCGCAGACTTATTAAGGTTATGCCCGACGATGTAGAAGCTACAGTTAAAATGTTCGACCTTCTTTTAGGTGACAATTTAGAGGGCAGAAAAGAATTTATAGCAACAAACGGCGCAAGCTACTTAGAGCTTGCTGATATATCTTAAAAGGGAGGGAATATAGGTGGCAAAAAGCAAAAAGACGGTTGAGAAAAAGACTAAAATCACCGATATAAACGCCGAAATTGCCGGCGCAGGCAGTGTCTTAAATCAAAAAATCACAGAAACGCTTGAAACTAACTATATGCCCTACGCTATGAGCGTTATTGTTTCAAGAGCAATCCCCGAAATTGACGGACTTAAGCCTTCCCACAGAAAGCTTCTCTTTTCTATGTATAAGTCGGGACTTCTTGGCTCTGAGCGTAAAAAGTCTGCAAGTATTGTCGGCGATGCGATGAAATTAAACCCCCACGGCGATGCCGCTATTTATGAAACAATGGTTCGCCTTGCCCGCGGAAATGAGGCATTACTGCACCCTTATGTTGATTCAAAGGGTAACTTTGGTAAAATCTATTCAAAAAATATGGCATACGCCGCCGCAAGATATACAGAAGCAAAGCTTGAAAGCATCTGTAAAGAATTTTTTGCGGATATAGATAAGGATACTGTAGATTTTGTTCCAAACTATGATAATACAATTATGGAGCCGACTCTGCTTCCAACAACATTTCCTAACATTTTAACAAATGTAAATTTAGGTATAGCAGTTGGTATGGCAAGCTCAATTTGCTCCTTTAACTTGGAAGAGGTTTGTCAAACAACAATCGAGCTTATGAAAAACCCTTCGCACGATATCCTTTCAACCTTAAAGGCACCCGATTTTTCGGGCGGTGGATATATAATTTATAATGAGGCAGAGCTCGAAAAGATTTATAAAACGGGCAGAGGCTCTGTAAAGGTCAGAGCAAAATATAATTACGATAAATCTCAAAACTGCATTGATATTACAGAAATCCCTTATACAGCCACAATCGAGAGCATTATAGATAAAATTGTCGAGCTTATAAAGGCAGGAAAAATAAAGGAAATTGCTGATATTCGCGACGAGAGCGACCTTGGCGGTCTTAAAATTACAATTGATTTGCGCCGCGGTGTTGAGCCCGATAAGCTTATGGCAAAGCTTTTCAAAATGACTCCGTTAGAGGACAACTTCCCCTGTAACTTTAATATTCTTGTTGGCGACACCCCAAAAGTTATGGGTGTTGGCGAAATATTAGAGGAATGGACGGCCTTTAGGCGCGAATGTGTCAGAAGAAGAACATATTACACCGTTACAAACCTAAAGGAAAAATTACATTTGCTTCGCGGACTTGAAGCAATCTTATTAGATATTGATAAAGCAATCAAAATTGTTCGCGAAACCGAAGAGGACTCAATGGTTGTTCCAAACCTAATGATAGGCTTTGGAATTGATAAAGTTCAGGCAGAATATGTTGCTGAAATAAAGCTTCGTAACTTAAATAAAGAGTACATTATAAAAAGAACCGATGAAATAAATAAGCTTCAGCAGGAAATTTTCGATTTAGAGGATATTTTAAACAGCCGAAGAAGAATTGATAAACTAATAATTGGCGAGCTTGAAAATGTTATCAAGAAATATGCAAAGCCTCGAAAGAGTATAATTGAGTATAACGCTACCGAATATGTAGAGGAAAAAGAGGAAGTGCCCGATTATGCAGTAAACCTCTTCTTTACAAAGGATGGTTACTTTAAAAAGATTACTCCTCAGTCGCTCAGAATGAGCTCTGAACAAAAGCTCAAAACCGATGATGAAATTATTGCGCATATCGAATCTTCAAACACAGCCGAGCTTTTATTCTTTACAAATAAACAGCAGGTTTATAAGGCAAAGGTGGCGGATTTTGACGACCATAAGGCATCAATTTTGGGCGAATATATCCCTGCAAAGCTTTCAATGGATGAGGGAGAAACAACTGTGTTTATGGCTGTAACAACCGATTATAAGGGCTTTATGATGTTCTTTTATGAAAACGGAAAGGCTTCAAAGGTTCCGCTTTCTGCCTATGAAACAAAATCAAACCGCAAAAAGCTTACGGGTGCTTACAGCGATAAGGCGCCTTTAGTTTCAATGTTTGACTCAAAAGAGGAATGCGAGTTTGTTTTAAAAAGTTCGCAGGGAAGATATCTAATAGTAAACAGCGGCGCTATCGCTCCCAAAACCTCAAGGGGCACAGCGGGTGTTAACGCTATGACACTTAAAAAGAATCATAAGCTTTCATCTGTTACAAAATATATAGACGGCAGATTTAAAAACGCAAACCGCTATCGAACCAAAAATTTACCCGCCGCAGGCTCAACTCTCTCGGCAGATGATGCGGGCGAACAGATTTCTTTTTAAAATGATAAAAAGGACAGCTTTGGCTGTCCTTTTTTAGTACATTATATTATAAATGATGTAAAAAAGATTAAATAAAAATAAATTAATATAATGTGCATTTAGTTATAACTAAACATTCTTTTTATCGCGCAATTTCAAGGAATAATGAAAAATAATTTTACATAAAATGATTCCTAAAATTACTCCAAAAATATTTAGAATTAAATCATCAATATCTATCGAACGGTACATCACTCCAATAACAATTCCAATAAAAAATTGAAGCAATTCAACTACTAGGGGAAATAGTAGAGTTAATAATAGTAAAATGATTGTACTATGCTTGTGCTTTCTTGTATTATTCATAATTCCTAAAAATATACCGTATGGTACAGATATAAGAATGTTTCCAAAGATTTGTACAAATGCTGTGAGCGTTATACCGAATTTTAAAGTGGATACGATTGTTTTAAAAGGAATAAAGTTATTCGGAACAGGATAAATGAATTCGGCTTGTTCATACGGTATTGGGCATAATGTAATTGCTAAAACTATTATAATATAAATTAGAAAAGAATTATAAAAAAATAGTTTAGTAATTTTTAGCTTAAAACATAATGATATAATAATACTAAGTAGTAAAATTCCTGTACCAATTATAAAAAAATCTTCCATTAGTATCATTATTTCATCCTCGTGGTTATTGCATCTGATACAACATTTGAACCATCACGAGCTTTTACATAATAAAAGTAGTACTTTCCACTTCCAACATTAGTCCATGGAACATTATGAGTACCAACTCTGGGAAGCGAAACAGTGCCAATTAAGGTGGAACCTATAAATTTTTTTCTATATAAGGAAACAGAAAAAGTTGTAGGCATATGACTTAATTGACCCTCTGTGTAAGTTGTTCCACTCCAATACATATCAGAACCGGTATAATCTCTCTTTGCTCCGGTGTGCTCTCCTTGAAATGCTAGGCTAGATGTATATGTTGTTGCTGCAAAAGCAGTAACTGAAAAGCAGATTGTCGCCATAATAATTATAGTAATACCCGATATTATTTTTTTCATTATTGTTTTTCTCCTATATAATATTTTTTACAGTCTAATAAATGAAATAGTATCATTGACTCATCATTTACCAATAAAATTGTGCATATAAAAACACTATGTCCAACACATTTTTAGTCCCCCATTATTTTGAAATTGTTTACATAGAATAAATCCTATATTAATACAACAAAGTAAGTACATTAATAGGGACAAAAATAACATTTTTATTTGAACTTAGAACAAAAACTAAATTTTTAGTAAATGCTAATTATAATACAGGATATAAAAATTGTTCGTAGATGTATAAATATGTCCTCATATTTGTAAGATTGGTTGTTGTTATTATTATGAGGCTAAAAATTCCTCTGTAATTTAAAAAGAAAGGAGATGTAAAAATGGTAAAGAATTTAAAAGGAATTATTATAATGTTGGTGATATTCTGCTTGACAATAATGCCACATTTTTCTGTATCTGCAGTGTATATTCCCGAAGATGAAATAATGCCACTATATAATAATACAGTAAGTGCTAGAATATATTCTAATGTAAATAGTAGTGGAGTACTGACAATTTCATATAAAATTAATGGATTTAGTGATAAAACAACAAAAATTGTAATAAATACATATATTGAAAAAAAGATATTGGGATTGTTTTGGACTCGTGTAGATAATGGTCAGCCTGATGACCAATGGATAGATACAATATACGACTATAAATATATAGGAGATAGAACTTTCAGGCTGTCTTCGACGGGAAAGTATAGGATAAAAGCAACATACAAGGTCTATGGCACAGGTGGTAGTACAGATAATATTCCCTGCGAAACCGAAATCACATATTAAATAATGGGTATAGCGCTTAGCTATACCCATTATTTATTTTATCGATACTATTATTTTTTTAATATCTTCTGTGTTCAAATTCGTTGATTCTAATATCATATCGAAAACATATAGATCGTTTGACCAAATTGCCTGCTTTATATTTTCCCATTCGTAAATATTTACTTTTATGTTTTCAATATTTATAGTATGGCAACGGCTATTCTCATTGTCAATATAAAAATCAGCATTGCTAGATGTTCCTTGCGTTAACTCTATTATTCCATTATTATCGTTTTTATATATAGTAGTTAATGATGCACTATTATAATATATTTTTGTTTGAGCATATCCGTTAGGTAAATCAGTTATATGGTATTGTTTTTTTATTTCTTTAACAGTATCACCATCAAAAAAATATCTTGTGAAACTTTCATATACATATACAACAAAGTTTATGACTGGCTCTCTAATTGCCTTTACACTCATAGATGTAGTAAATATTGTTAAAAAAGCAATAAAAATAATTGCTACACGTTTAGATATTGTATTGACTAAAAAATAGTATGGCTTTCTTTGGAATTTTATCAGATTATTCATTTTTTTATTGAAATGCTCTGAAAAAGTATAGTCAATACAATTTTCATCATAAGGAATATGTGAAAATTCAGAAGATATTACTTTTCTAAAAGCGACCTTAAAGTCATTTTTGCTCATTGACATAATTTTCATCTCCTTTTATGCCGAGCAAACTAATAAGCATTTTTTTACCTCTAACTAATTGTTTTTGTGTTGTTGATACAGATTGATTTAAAACTTTGGCTGTCTCCTTTACCGACATTTCCAAAACAAAATGATAATATAGAGCATCTCTATATGTATTTTTTAGTTTTTCGATTGCTTTAACTATCTTTTCATATTCAATTTTATTGTATATAATATCAAAAAAATCGTTATCAGAAATGCCACCCTTATAGGATAACTCGAATTCGGAAAAAGTATCAAGTAAAACAGCTTTTTTTTGGTTATTTTTAATCTTATTTAATGATGTGTTTTTTGTTGCTTTAAGCAGATAATTTCGTAAATCAATTGGGTCAGTTATAGATTTAACTGTATCCCAATATTTATTAGCGATTTTTAGAAAAACATCATGAACGACATCTTCGGCATCATTTTCGTGCTTTAGTATAGAAATTGAATAAATAACCATTTGTTTGCGGTAATCGTAAAATATTTTTTCGAATAAATTTTTATCTTCATCGTTATCGATATATGATAAGTATAATGCTAGCATAGTGAACTCCAATAGTATTAATCTACTACATATTATACTTTAATACTAAAGATTGTCAACATATAACAGATTTCTTTTTAAAATGTGTTGATTTTAGGGAAATAGAGTTGTATAATAGTAATGTTAGAAATTTATAAAATTATTTGGACAAAAATAAATTTTCAGGGAGGACATTTTAAATGTTAGTTTCAGCAAAAGAAATGCTTGTAAAAGCAAAGCAAGGTAAATACGCAGTAGGTCAGTTTAACATCAACAACCTCGAGTGGACAAAGGCAATTTTGCAAACAGCACAAGAGCTTAAATCCCCCGTTATTCTCGGCGTTTCCGAGGGTGCAGGTAAATATATGTGCGGATATACAACCGTTGTTGGTATGGTTAAGGGCATGATTAATGAACTCGGTATCACCGTTCCTGTTGCACTTCACCTCGACCACGGTAGCTATGAAGCTGCTAAAAAGTGCATCGAAGCAGGCTTTTCATCAGTAATGTTCGATGGCTCACACTATTCAATCGAAGAGAATATTGAAAAAACAAAAGAGCTCGTAGAGCTCACAGATAAGCTTGGCCTTTCATTAGAGGCTGAGGTTGGCGCTATCGGCGGTGAAGAAGATGGTGTTATCGGTGGCGGTGAGGTTGCTGACCCTAACGAATGCAAAATGATTGCTGATTTAGGAGTTTCAATGCTCGCAGCAGGTATCGGTAATATCCACGGTAAATACCCTGAAAATTGGGGCGGACTTAACTTTGATGTCCTCGATGATATTCAAAAATTAACAGGCGATATGCCCTTAGTTCTTCACGGCGGAACAGGTATTCCCGCTGATATGATTAAGAGAGCTATTTCTCTCGGCGTTTCAAAAATCAATGTTAACACCGAGTGCCAGTTAAGCTTTACAGCAGCAACAAGAAAATACTTTGAAGAGGGAAAAGACCTTCAGGGTAAGGGCTTTGACCCCCGTAAAGTTCTCGCTCCCGGCGTAGAAGCTATTAAAGCAACTGTTAAAGAAAAAATGGAGCTCTTCGGTTCTATCGGCAAGGCATAAGTTTTAATCATAATAAAAATAAAAAGCTCGCGGAAATTTTCCGCGAGCTTTTTTTAGGCTTTTTTATTCAACCTCTACAACACCGTCGTCTTTAACTGTGATTTTCATTCCGTCTTTAACATACTCTAAAAATTCGTCGCCAAGACAGTCAATAACCGGCATTGAAACATTTTCAACCCAAACATCTGCTAAAATTGCACCTGCTGCCGCAAGTGAGTCAATGTGATTTGAAAATAACATACATGCGGGGTTTCTTTCCATAGCACAAGCGCAGTAAAGCACAAGTCCGCCGGTTGTTGAGCCGATAGTCTGTGGAAGACAAAGAGCCTTGTTTATAAGCGGCTTGCCGCTAAGCTCGTTGTTGTTCTGGTCGCCGCATTTAACTTGCTTGTCGTTAAATTGAAGCGCCATTTGAAGTGAAGCTAATGTGTTAAAGCCTTGTTTTGTAACAACAGCCTCTGCTGTTACATTACCGGGAGCAATTACTCTACCTTTAAACTGTTTCATAATTATTTACCTCCCGTTGTGATAATGTCAAGAATTTCGCTGTCTGTGTAATAACGAGCGCTTGTGTAGGTGCGAAGTTTGTTAGATGAAGTAATAACAGGCATCTTTTTACAAAGAGGGTTGTTCATATACATAAGAGGACAAATGTATGATGTAATAACACCGGTGTTCTTAAGCCTCTCAGAATATTCAGTTTTGTTAAATGCCTCTAAAACCTTGGGAGCTGCTGTGAAAACTGTAGGAATTAAAACCTTTTTGTTAGAGTTTTCAGAAAGAGCCTTTTCAATATTTTTGGTCCAGGTTTTAAGCTGCTCTAATGAAAGGTGAGGACAGCCTATAAAGCAAAGTTTGGGTTTAGCATCAGGATTTTTCCAAACAACAGGATAGTTGTTTTTAACCCTTTCAAGCTCTGCATCGTCAATGACATATTCCTTTGCACCCTCGCATATTAGAGACTCTTTAAGTTCGACTGCCTCGGGTGTAAGGTTTTCAATGTGGTAAAGACCAACAGCACCGTTTGATGCAGTTGCCGCACCAAAGTCCTTTAAATAAGCGCAAGCGCTGTCGTTAAGCTCATTTCCTATCCACTTGTCAAGTCCCTTAACATAGGGAACATCTTCCATAACCTTCATGCCGATAGCAGAGCCTAAAAGCTGTGCCTCGGGCTTTTTAGTGGTTTCAATACGAACAACCCAGGTAGCTTTTCTGCCCTCATCGGTTAAAAGGCCAAAATAGGGAACATAGCCTACTATTGAGCCCATAATATCAATAATTCCTGAGTTTCTGTTGCATCTTGCACCAAGAACAGAGTTTGCATAAACAACTGCACTCGATTCAGCCCAAGAAAGAACATCGTCCTTTTTAGGCTTGTTTTCAACCTCGTCCATATAGCAGGTGCAGGTAAATGCATCCTTGTCCATAAGTCCAAGCTCTACAAGCTGCTTTTCATAAAAATCCTGCTTTGTATACATAAGCTTGTTAAATACAAAGTTCTGTAAAAAGTTTGCAGGAACATTTTTGTCAAGTGGTCTGGGGTCAACCGAGAACTTTTGCTCGGAAGATACACCTGCATCGAGAATTTGTTGCATTAAATCGTAAACAGGACTCATAACCTTAAGTCCAAATGAAGTAACTAAGTGATTGTATTTTGATGTAATGGGGACAAGCTTTTCAGCTTCAAAAGCGTCACCGTACATAACTAATGTTTTCATAACTTTAGCCAAGGTTTCGCCTTTTTCACCGTTAAGTATGGCCTCTTGTTCTTTTGTGAGTTTCATTTAATAGCTCTCCTTTATAGAAATTACAGCTTCAAGCAAACATCCCAAGCGCCCCAAATAACGCTTCTGAGATTTCCAACCTTGTCGGCATCGCCGATAACGTGAATGTGCGAACCCTTTTTAACTATGGGAGCACTGTTGTAACCTATAGACATAATAACCGAGTCAGCGGGAATTTCAAAGGTATTTCCATCCTTTGCTTTAACAACAACAGCACCGTCTTTTATCTCGCAAAGTGAGGTTTCAAGATGAACGGGAACCTTGTTTGTCTTAAAGAAATCACGTAAATAACTTGTGTTTGCAAGGCAAATACCCTTCATTGTGATAAGGTCGTCCTGCATTTCAATGATTGTAGGCTTTTTGCCATTTAAATAAAGGTCGTATGCAATTTCACAGCCGGTAAGTCCGCCGCCGATAACAACAACATTTTCACCAACAGATTTGTTTTTAAGTAAATAATCTATTGCTTCAATAGCAGTGTCTGCGCCTTTAACGGGAATTTTCTTAGGTGTCGCACCGGTTGCAATTATAATTTCGTCAGCTTTAAGTGTCTTAACATCTTTAATCTCTGTGTTAAGCTTAACCTCAATGGGATATTTAGAAAGCTCACGAATGTACCAAGCTATTAAAGCTCTGTCCTTTTCTTTAAATGAGGGAGCAGCAGCGGCAATAAATACACCGCCAAGCTTGTCACTCTTCTCATAAAGTGTAACAGAGTGACCACGCTTTGCGAGTACGATAGCAGCTTCCATACCGCCTATACCACCGCCGATAACAGCAATATTCTTTTTGTTTTTAGCAGGCTTAATGTAGTATTTCTTACTCTGCATAGTTTCAGGATTTAAAGCACAGCGTGAAAGACCCATTGTGTCTGTTAAATCTTGTGTGTTAGCGTGTCCCTTAGAGGATGAGAAGTTAAAGCATCCGCTATGACAGCAAATACAGGGCTTAATGTCCTCAAGCCTGTTTTCAATAAGCTTTGTAACCCATTCGGCATCGGTTAAGAACTGTCTTGCAACACCAACAGCGTCAATTCTGCCCTCGCTTACAGCCTTTGCACCAACCTCAGCATCCATTCTGCCTGCACAAACAACAGGGATGTTTACAAATTCTTTAATGTGTGCAACACTGTCAAGATTACAGTTTTCAGGCATATACATCGGCGGATGAGCCCAGTACCAAGAATCGTATGTACCATTGTCGGCATTGAGCATATCATATCCTGCTTCTTCAAGATATTTTGCTGCTTTTTCCGACTCTGCCATATCTCGTCCAACTTCGGTGTAATCTTCACCCGGCATAGCGCCTTCGCAGAATCCCTTCATTTTAGATTCTACTGAATATCTGAGCGAAACAGGAAAGTCTTTTCCACAAGCTTCTTTAATAGCAGTAACAACCTCTTTTGCAAAACGATAACGGTTTTCAAAGCTCCCACCGTATTCGTCAGTGCGTTTATTGAAAAATTCCATAGAGAACTGGTCTAAAAGATAACCTTCGTGAACGGCGTGGACCTCAACGCCGTCAACGCCTGCATCGCGGCAAAGCTTTGCGGTTTTAGCAAAGGCTTCAATGATTTCGTGAATTTGTTCTTTGGTCATTTCAGGACAGGTAATATTGTGTGCCCAACGTGAAGGTTGTTCGCTTGGAGATGCAAGCTCGTGAGAGGTGTCAATGATAGGCTTTATAAGCGCACGGGTGAATTTGTTTTTGTGCATGGGAGCAATAAGCTCTGTTATAGCCCAGGAACGACCCATGCCTGCAGTGAGCTGAACAAAAAGCTTTGCACCTGTTTTGTGAATTTCATCCATAAACACCTTGAGTTCATCAAACATCTTAGGATTTTGCCAAAGCCACTTGCCCCAAAAGGTGTCGCGTAGAGGTGCAATTCCGGGAATAATTAAACCAACATTGTTTTTGGCACGTTCTAAAAACAGCTTTGCAGCCTCTTTGTCAAAATGACAGCCACCAAGCTCAAACCAACCAAATAGGGAAGTGCCACCCATTGGGCACATAACAATACGGTTTTTAATTTCAACATTACCGATTTTCCAAGGCGTAAATAACGCCTCGTATTTGTTTGAGTTTTCGCTCATAAAAAACCTTCTTTCCTTTGTTAAATTTTTAATAAAGTTTATAAAATTATTATATCATTAATTTTAAATAAATAAAAGAGGTAAAATAAAAAAGTGCGGCTAATTTTAGCCGCACTTTTTTGTTATTTTGTTTTAAATCCGTCTGTAAATCCAGTGCCAACGAGAGATTGTATAGAGCTTCCGTCTGTTTTCACCCTATACAAATAATAACTTCTGCTGTAAAAATATATCCAATCATCAATTATATGTGGGCTGGCCCCACTCATAAGAGAATCATTGTTAGCTTCAAACACTTTTTCAAAAACTTCAAAATCATAAGATAATCTATAATAGGCAACTTGTTTTCCTTTTGGTAAACTTGGGTCCTTTATAAACATATACAGATAATCGTCTGTAGCTTGAAGCTTGCTGATTTCTAAATCGCCAAACGAAATATTATATCTTATTAAACCTTCTAAATCAGTAAAATAAAGTTTATTAGTAGACTTGTCAATTGAAAAGAAAATTTGTTGTTTATACGATTCTAATTCAGTGAATGGGAAGTCATAAATAGCGATAGATTTTTCACTTCCATCACGCTTCATCCTATGAACATTTCCGTAATCACCTGGAAACTCATAATAGATATAGTCCCCTATAAAATTTATAGCGTGGCATAATTCTGTAGAAAGGATTGTCTTTTGGGAACCATCGGTTTTAATTCTGTAGAAAAAATCTTTTGAATCATCGGTGATGTCTGTATAATAAATATATCCATCAATAACGTGAAACCAAGAAATAAAATCTGCTTGGTCAATTTTTGTGTACTCGTTTCCGGATAAACTTATTTTTGAAATATTCATTTTGCCTTGGGTTTCTTTGTCATTTTCAATAAAATAAATCCAATCACCAACAACATTTATTTGTTCGACTTCATTTCTATAAATCAAAATCTTTTCATTTGAACCAATACGCATTTTATAAATATTATTATTATAATGAGGGTCTGCAAAGTAAATCCAATTGCCTTGCTTAACAACAAGACTGCTGCAATCGTTATATGATTCACAGCCTTTTGTGTTAGCGGGACCAACGCTTATGTAAATTTTAATGGTCGAATATTTTTCTATGCTATATCCAGGAGCAACATTTTGAGTAACGACAAAACCTTCATTGACTGTATCGCTGCATTTAAGCTCTTCCTCAACCATAAATCCAGCTTTGCTGAGAATATCTTTTGCATTTAGCCTAGATTTTCCTGTAACATCAGGAACGGTTGCGTAGCTTGCGGCAGGGCCGGAGCTTACAACAATTATAATTTCAGTTCCAAAATCAACCTCTGTACCTGCTTTAATGCTTTGTGAAATAACCCTGCCTTTGATAGTTTCACTTGCAACTTCACTTACATCTAAAACAAGTCCCAAATCTTTAAGCGACTGCTCAAGTCTTGCAAAAACCTTGCCCTCGATTTCCGGAACAACAATTTTCTCCTTTTTTACGGTAGTAGAAGTTTCGGGCTTTTTGTTTAATAAGTCCTCAGCATTACCGCCTTGTGAAGAAGTGGAAACAGTAGGATTTGGGAGCTTACTTTGAACACTTGACGAGTTATTATTATTGTTGTTGTTATTATTAGATGAAACAACTGGTTTTTTGACAATTTCGCTTTCTACATTTTCAGTGGAAGCAGTTTCGGAGCTTACATCAACGCCGGAAACGCTGCCAACATTATCCTTATTAAAATTACAACCTGCAAATGTGCTAAGTAGCATAATTGTTATAAGCAGTAAAGCTGTTT
>JAFSGZ010000005.1 GCA_017440545.1 Oscillospiraceae bacterium | reverse complement strand
TGATTCGCGAATTTTTTCGTTTTCGCGATAGATATTAACACTTATATAATTTTCAAAAACTTTATATTCGTATACTGATTTGCAAATTCGTTCTGTGCTGTTTTTCCATGCTTTGCTATGTGCTCGAATTCCCTTAATATGCGAAACGGCACCAATTAAAAACATACCGAAAGAAAAACCAATCATAACGTCCGGTGCAGATGATCCGATGAAAAACACAATCATCAAAATGCAAAGCACGGTAAAAATTATAGGTCTTTTATAAATACTTTTTCTTTGCAAACGATATATTTCATTTAATTCTTGCTTTAAAAAAGTAAACCGATATGATTCATTCGGTTGAATTTCTGCATTTTGTTCTTTGTTTTCGGAATTTAATATTTCATCAACTGATATTTCAAATATTTCACTCAGTCGCATTAAATTATCAATTGTCGGAACAGTTTGATCTTTTTCCCATAAACTAATTGTCTGTCGGCTTACAAGCAACTTTTGACCAAGTTCCTCTTGTGATAAATCGAGGTCTTTTCTATATTTCTGAATTTTTTCACCAACTGTCATAAAAGTCGCCTCCTTTTGCTTAATTTGATTATAACAGAAATTCTTGCAAAAATAAAGAATATATCACTTGATTTTGTCAAGTAGCACTTGCAAAACCGCTTTTTTAGTTCAAGTCCTCCCCAAAGGACGTTTATGGCGGAGAATACTATGAAATCTAACTGTTGACGGCTTGGTAAAAGCCAAGTTATTCGCCCACGGGCTCATAACCCTCGCAGATGTATGATGCAAACTCTCCCAAAACGAAAAATAACGGATACCCTAATAGGTATCCGTTATTTGTTGGTTGCGGGGGCGGGACTTGAACCACACGACCTTCGGGTTATGAGCCCGACGAGCTACCAACTGCTCCACCCCGCGATATATCGCCTTTGAGCGTGTAAATATAGTATACCCGAGTGGGAGTGGTTTGTCAATAGCTTTTGTGCAAAATATTTAATTTTAGTTCGACATTTTATGCAAATGTGTTTTGCAAAAATCCGTAAACTAAGATTGTTACGGGGATTGAAATAACCGACAAAACATTTGACAGCGTTAATATTTGTGATGAACATTCAAGGTCGTCGCGACTGCCAAACTGCGATGCAAACAGAGTGCAGGCGGCGGCAACGGGACAGCCAGATAATATTAAAATTGAGAGCGATACGTCATTGTCGAATTTGAAAATGAGCAGAAATACCATCATAATTGCCGGCACAACAAAATGCCTTAATGCGAGTGCGAGGTAGTTTTTAAGGTTTTTAAAGGCGTTTAAAATGTTAGAGTTTGCCATATACACGCCTGTTACAATCATTGCAAGGGGAGTGTTGAGGTTTGCGATGTGTCTAACCGACTCGCCCAAAACAAACGGGAGCTTTATTGACATAAAATAAAGCGGCAGACCTATCATAATTCCGATAGTTCCGGCATTTATAAAGATTTTATAGGGCTTAATGCTTTTAAAGCTACCTTTGACAGTTGCAACGCCGTGGCTCCACAAAATTGCCTGAAATACAACAAGATAGGCACTTGCATACAAAACACCCTCGGGTCCTATTGCACCCTCGATTAAGGGAATACCCATAAAGCCGCAGTTTGAATAAATAGAGGCAAAGCGTCTTATGCTGTTGCCGCCCTCGCTTTTAAAAAAGCAGAGCTTAGCGGCTGCGATGGCAATAATATGGGTGAGCACTGCAAGTGCGGCGGCTATAAGAAAGTTTGTGAGCATTTTGGGATTAAATTCGGTTTGGAAGGCGTTTATAACAACGCAAGGGGTGACAACCTTTAGAGCAAATGACGACATATCGTCGGCACCCTTTTCGGAAATGAGCCCCATTTTACGCGAAGCAATTCCGACACCTATTAATATTAAAACTATAAGTACCTGCCAGATTACGACTAATGCTGTATCCATTTTTAACCTCTCAAAGTTATTCCCCACTGAAATTCAGTGGGGAAATTGTTTAAATTATTAGGGATTAACCGAGTAGTTGGGAGCCTCTTTGGTGATGTAAATATCGTGGGGGTGGCTCTCCTTTAAGCCTGCGCCTGTAATTCTTACAAGCTGAGCTTTCTCGTGAAGGCTTTCGATATTGGGGCAACCGCAGTAACCCATACCGGATTTTAAGCCGCCCATAAGCTGATAAACAGTTTCACTAACAAGTCCCTTATAAGGAACGCGGCCCTCAACGCCCTCGGGAACGAGCTTTTTGTTGTTTTGCTGGAAGTAACGGTCGCGGCTACCGCTGTTCATTGCGGCAATCGAGCCCATGCCTCTGTAAACCTTAAAGCGTCTGCCTTGATAGATTTCGCTATCTCCAGGTGATTCTTCACAGCCTGCAAAGAGTGAGCCGAGCATTACAACGCTTGCGCCAACTGCAAGAGCCTTTGCAATATCGCCCGAATATTTGATACCACCGTCTGCTACAACGGGGATATTATGCTTTTTAGCGGCACAAGCAACGTTATAAATTGCTGTAACCTGAGGAACGCCGACACCTGCAACAACACGGGTTGTACAGATTGAGCCGGGGCCGATACCAACCTTAATTGCGTCTGCGCCTGCTTCAATTAAAGCTTCAGCGGCAGCGGCAGTTGCAATATTACCTGCCATAAGTGCAACTTCGGGATATTTAGCCTTAACCTTTTTAACACAGTCGATAATTCCCTTGCTGTGTCCGTGAGCAGAGTCTAAAACGAGAAGGTCTGCGCCTGCCTCAATTAATGCAGCCGCTCTGTCTAAAACATCGGCTGTAACACCGATAGCAGCGGCACAAAGAAGTCTGCCCGAAGCATCTCTTGCTGAATTGGGATAGCGAACTGCTTTTTCAATGTCCTTAATTGTGATAAGTCCCTTTAAGGTTCCATCGTCGTCAACGATGGGGAGCTTTTCAATTTTCTTTGCTCTTAAAATTTCCTGAGCCTCTTTTAAGGTTGTGCCAACAGGAGCTGTTACAAGGCCCTCTTTTGTCATAACATCCTTAATGGGAATGTTATAGTTGTCTAAAAATCTTAAGTCACGGTTTGTGATAATACCAACAAGCTTTTTGTTTTCAACACAGATGGGAACACCTGAAATTTTGTATTTTCCCATAAGCTCGTCTGCATCGTTTACTGTATTGTCAGGTGAGAGGAAAAAGGGATTAACAATAACGCCGTTTTCCGAACGCTTTACCTTATCAACCTCATCAGCCTGACGCTCGATGCTCATATTTTTGTGAATAACACCAATGCCGCCCTCACGAGCAATAGCAATAGCCATTGCCGCCTCGGTTACTGTGTCCATAGCAGCGGTCATAATAGGTGTGTTAAGATAAATATTTCGAGCTAAACGAGTTTTTACATCAATGTCTGCAGGAAGTACATTAGACTCAGCAGGCACAAGCAAAACGTCGTCAAATGTTAAAGCTTCGGGTAAAAACTTTTCGTTAAAACTTGTGTTAAGCATTTCTCTCATCCTTTACTTTAAAGTTAAATTAATTCATTATACTTCTTTTAAATAGAACTGTCAAGAAATTTATACAATAATTTATACTATTTTTTGTTTAAAATGCGCTTTAGGAACTGTCCTGTATAAGAACCTCGCACTTTAGAAACCTCTTCGGGAGTGCCTGTTGCAATAACAGTACCGCCGCCACTTCCGCCCTCGGGGCCCATATCAATTATATAATCGGCAGTTTTTATAACATCTAAATTATGCTCGATTATAATAACTGTGTTGCCGCCCTCGCAAAGACGCTGAAGCACATTTATTAGTAATTTTACATCTGAGGGGTGAAGTCCTGTTGTAGGCTCGTCTAAAACATAAACGGTATTGCCTGTTGAACGCTTTAAAAGCTCAGATGCTATTTTAACCCTCTGCGCCTCGCCGCCCGAAAGGGTAGTGGCGCTTTGACCTAATGTTACATAACCGAGACCTACATCATAGAGCGTTTTAAGCTTTGAGTGGATTTTGGGAATGTGCGAGAAAAAGTCAACAGCTTCCTCAACCGTCATATTAAGCACATCTGAAATGCTCTTGTCCTTATATTTAACCTCTAAGGTTTCGCGGTTGTAGCGTTTGCCGCCGCAAACCTCACAGGGAACATAAACATCGGGCAAAAAGTGCATTTCAATTTTTATAATACCATCACCTGTGCAGGCCTCGCATCTGCCGCCCTTTACATTAAAGGAGAAACGACCCGAATTATAGCCGCGTGCCTTGGCGTCGGGGGTTTGTGCATAAAGTGCGCGAATATCGTCAAAAACTCCTGTATAGGTTGCAGGATTTGAACGAGGTGTTCTTCCGATGGGCGACTGATTTATGTTTATAACCTTGTCAAAGTTGTCAATTCCCAATATCTCGTCGTGCTCGCCTGCGATGGTGTTTGCGCGATTAAGCTCGCTTGCAAGCTTTTTATAAACTATTTCATTTATAAGAGAGCTTTTGCCCGAGCCCGAAACGCCTGTTATGCAGGTCATAACCCCAACAGGAATTTTAACATCAATGTTTTTAAGGTTGTTTTGGCGAGCTCCCTTTACAGTAAGCCAGCGGTTTGTTAAGGGGCGTCGTTTATTTGGTATTTCAATTTTTTCTCTGCCGCTTAAAAATTGTCCTGTCAGCGACTCTTTGCACTCTAAAAGCCCTTTAATATCACCAGAATAAACAACATTACCGCCGTGCACGCCTGCGCCTTTTCCAATGTCAACGGCATAGTCGGCATTTAAAATGGTGTCGTCATCGTGTTCGACTACAATGACCGTGTTGCCAAGATCGCGAAGATGCTTTAGCGTACCGATTAGCTTTTCGTTGTCACGCTGATGAAGACCAATGCTTGGCTCGTCTAAAATGTAAAGCACGCCGACAAGCGATGAGCCTATTTGTGTTGCAAGTCTGATTCGCTGACTTTCGCCACCCGAAAGGGTGCTTGCGTTTCGAGAAAGTGTAAGATAGCCAAGCCCGACATTTTTTAGGAAATTGAGTCTGTCACAGATTTCCTTTAATATGCGCTCGGCAATTTTTAAATCGCGCTCTGAAAGTGTTGCCTTGTCTATAAATAAAAGAGCTTCATCAACCGACATATCGCAAAATTCCATTATGTTAATGCCACCAACTGTAACGGCAAGGGACAGAGGCTTTAGCTTTTTGCCGTGACATTTGGGGCAGGGAACTGCCGTCATAGTGCGCCCAATGTCGTTTCTTATAAAATCGCTGTTTGTTTCTCTGAAACGGCGGTTTAGGTTATTTATAATTCCCTCAAAGGTGGTTTCATAGGTTCCCGAGCCGTATTCGTTTTTGCGTGTCATTTTAAACTTCTCGGTAGTGCCGTATAATAAAATATCAACAACCTCTTTAGGAAGCTCTTTAATGGGGGTGTCGAGTGAAAATTTAAAATGCTCGGCTAATGCCTCAAAATACATAAAAGCAATAGTGCTGTGCTCGTAAACGCTCCAGCCACTTGCTTTTATAGCGCCCTCGTTTATGGATAAATCGCGGTTTGGAATAACAAGGGCGGGAGATACTTCCATAAAGGTGCCAAGTCCCGTACAATGCTCACAAGCACCCATAGGGTTGTTAAAGCTGAACATTCTCGGCGAAAGCTCTGCAATGCTTATATCGTGCTCAGGACAGCTGTAGTTCTGAGAGAAAAGCTGCTCGCTTCCGTCCTCAAAAAGCACTACCACAAGCCCGTCTGCAAGGTTTAATGCCGTTTCTATTGAGTCGGTAAGACGAGAAGTGATGCCCTCTTTTATAACAAGTCTGTCAACTATAATATCAATGCTGTGCTTGATGTTTTTGTCGAGCTTTATTTCTTCCGAAAGGTCGTAGATTATATCGTCAACCCTTGCTCTTACAAAACCGCTTTTTTTAGCAGCCTCAAGCTC
>JAFSGZ010000062.1 GCA_017440545.1 Oscillospiraceae bacterium | reverse complement strand
ATCTTTTAAGCTCATATCAAATGCAAACACGTTTTGTTTTTTTAGGTCTTATTTTAGGCTCGGTGCCTCTTTTTTATAAAGAGGTAAAAAAGAAAGGCTTTTCAAATAAGTATTATATATGTATAGCCGCAACCTTTATTTTAGGTTTGCTCGTTTTTAACTTTAACAAAAATCTCTTTCCTGAGATTGTAAATCCGAGCATCTGGCAGTCGCTTTTGCTTGGTGTGGCTGTTGCCGCATCTTATGTGGTGCCGGGAATTGACAGTGCTGCTATATTGTCTGCTTTTGGACTTTATAATCTCTGGGTAAATTCGCTTGCAAGTTTGAATTTTGCAGTTTTAATCCCCGCTGCAGTCGGAGTTATAATAGGAGTAGTCGTTGTTTCTGTTGTGATTAATTTTCTTATTAAAAAGTTCTATACACTGACATTTTCGCTTATATTCGGGCTTTTCTTGTCGGTTATCCCAAGAGTATTAAATGAAAGCTGTAGACTTGCACTAAATGTGGATAGCAGCGTGTCAATAATTTTAATGGTTGTGGCATTTGTGCTGTCGCTTATTTTCAGTAATTTAGAAAGCAAAAAATCTCGGAATTAATTCCGAGATTTTTTATTTTCCGCGAAGCTTTGCAATTCTATCTCTTAAATATGCCGCCTGCTCAAATTCAAGAAGCTGTGCGGCTTTTCTCATTTCGGCTGACAGCTTTTTGATAAGTTCTTCTTTTTCAAAGCGTGAAAGCTGCTTTTCTTCGCCTTTATCCTTTTTACTGCTTATTTCAAGCACATCGTAAACATCTTTTACAATGGTTTTTGGAATGATAGAGTGCTCTTTGTTGTATTTTTCTTGAATTTCACGGCGTCTTTCTGTTTCGGAAATAGCCTTTTGCATAGCAGGGGTAACCTCATCTGCATACATTATAACCTTGCCCTCAGAGTTTCTCGCCGCTCTGCCTATAATCTGTATAAGCGAGGTTTCACTTCTTAGAAAACCTTGGCTGTCAGCATCGAGTATGCATATAAGCGAAACTTCGGGAAGGTCAAGACCTTCTCTTAAAAGATTTATGCCAACCAAAACATCAAACTCGCCGAGTCTAAGTCCTCGTATTAACTCCATTCGCTCAATGGTGTCAATGTCGTGGTGCATATATCTAACCTTTATGCCCATTTCGTTTAAAAATGAGCTTAAATGCTCTGCCATTTTTTTGGTTAGAGTTGTAATTAAAACTCGTTCATTCTTTTCTATTCTAATATTAATTTCAGACACAATATCGTCAATCTGGGCTTCGGTTGGCTTAACCTCAATAATGGGGTCGAGAAGCCCTGTCGGACGAATAACCTGCTCAACAATTCGTGTGCTTTCGGTTTTTTCAAGCTCTGATGGTGTTGCTGAAACATAAATTGTTTGCCCTACGAGTGACTTGAACTCGTCAAAGTTAAGCGGTCTGTTGTCAAATGCAGAGGGGAGTCTGAAACCGTAGTTTACAAGTGATTCCTTTCTCGCCCTGTCGCCTGCATACATGGCTCTGACCTGCGGCAGAGTAACATGCGACTCGTCTATAAATAAAAGAAAATCGTCGGGGAAGTAGTCAAGCAAACAGTAGGGCCTTTGACCCTTTTTTCTGTCCGACATCATTCGTGAATAATTTTCAATTCCACTGCAAAATCCGATTTCACGGAGCATTTCAATGTCATAATTGGTACGCTGTTCAATTCTTTGCGCCTCTAGGAGCTTGTCCTGACTTTTAAAATAAGCTATTCGCTCGTCAAGCTCTTCTTTAATTTCGTTAATTGCGCGGTTTAAATTTTCTCTCGGCACAATATAGTGCGAGGCAGGGTAGATAGGTGCGTGTGAAAGTGTACGCAAGGTTTCATTTGTAAGGGCATTAATTTCGGTTATTCTGTCAATTTCGTCACCAAAAAATTCAACCCTTATTGCCTTTTCCTGCGAATAGGCGGGGTAGATTTCAAGCACATCGCCGCGCACTCTAAACTGATTTCGCGCTGGAGCTACGTCGTTTCGCTCGTACTGCACCTCGGTAAGCTTCTTTATAAGCACATCGCGGTCTATCTGCATTCCCTCACGGATTGAAACCACCATATTCTGATAGTCTTTTGGATTACCCAAGGTGTAAATGCAGGAAACACTGGCAACGATGATAACATCGCGCCGCTCTGAAAGCGCCGCTGTTGCCGAGTGGCGAAGGCGTTCAATTTCGTCATTTATAGAGCTGTCTTTTTCAATATATGTGTCGGTGTTTGCTATATAAGCCTCAGGTTGATAATAGTCATAGTAGGAAACAAAATACTCCACCGCATTTTCGGGGAAGAATTCTCTGAACTCACTACAAAGCTGCGCGGCAAGAGTTTTATTATGAGCGAGAACAAGCGTGGGTCTGTTTTGACGCGCTATAATGTTAGCCATTGTAAAGGTTTTACCCGAACCTGTAACACCCATCAGGGTTTGAGCCTTGTCGCCGTTTTCAATTCCGCGACAAAGAGCGTCTATAGCATCGGGCTGGTCGCCCGTCGGCTTATATTTAGAAACAAGCTTAAATTTATCCATTTAGGCGGCCTCCTTTTAATTTAATAACAGTATACCACATTGTTTTTAATATTTAAATAATTTTAAATAAATTTTGTGGAATTCCACAACACATCGAATTTTTTTAGGTTTATTTGTATAAAAAGACTTGAAATTAATATCTGTTAATGATATACTTAATATAAGTATAAAGATGGAGTATTAT
>JAFSGZ010000061.1 GCA_017440545.1 Oscillospiraceae bacterium | reverse complement strand
GCACCAGTTGTCACGCCAGTGGCACAGCTGGGCAGCTATGTGCGGAATGGATAAACGCTGAAGGCATCTAAGCGTGAAGCCAGCCACAAGATAAGATATCCCACTGTTTTATACAGGTAAGACCCCTTGAAGACTACAAGGTTGATAGGCACAATGTGTAAGTATGGTGACATATTTAGCTAGCGTGTACTAATCGGTCGAGGGCTTAACCTATTTAACAAATGCTTTCTAAAAGGTTTCATTGTTCAATTTTGAGAGTGTCCAAAAGATATTCTCTGAAAAACTTCATATGCGGTGCTGATTACGACGAGGTCCCACCTGTTCCCATTCCGAACACAGTAGTTAAGCTCGTTTGTGCCGAAAATACTTGGTGGGTGACTGCCCGGGAAAATAGGTCGCGCCGCAACAGAAAAAGCTGTTGCCTCAATAGAGGCGGCAGCTTTTTTTGCTTAAATATTTGACAATAAATAAAGCTGTTAAGGATTTTTCCTTAACAGCTTTCTGCTTATATTTATTTTTTCTTTGATTCTTTGCTTTGAATATGATTATAAATCAAAATACCAATAACACTTATTGTAATGGTAACTGAAAACACTATAATTGCCGAAAGGTAATTTTCTTCACCTAAAGCGTCACCGCCAATGACAGAACCCGCAACCGATGGTATTCGGGAAATAGCAACAATCACAAGCCAATCCTTAAGCTTTATATCTGTAAGACCAACAAAGTATGAAATTAGGTCTTTTGGTGTTCCGGGGATGACCATTAATATAAAAATCAGTGTGCTGAGCTTTTTTGTTTTGTGTAAAAAGCTTAGAGAGTCTATTTTTTCTTTAGAAAAGAAACATTCTATAATTGTAAAGCCAAACCGCTTTACAATTATAAAGATAAGTGCACTTCCTATAATCATTCCCAAAATGCATAGAATAATTCCTTCAATACTGTTGAAAGCATATCCTGCAACTATCTCGAATGGCTCGCCTGGAATAATAGCAATTACAACCTGAAACACAATCATTAATATAAATATAAGTCTACCAAAAATACCGAAGCTATCAATGAACTCACGGAATTTTTCAGGCTCGGATATAAATTTTATAAGCGGCTTGCCAATAAAGAAGAAAACAGCAAGCGATACAGCTATAACACCAAGCAGTATAAAAGTACCTAAAATACGCTTTTTGTTTTGCGTTTTCATTTTACTACCTTTCTATTAATTTAAGCCGAAAGCATTTTGCGCTTTCGGCTTAATATTACATTTCTATTGCAGCAAAGAACAGGGAATATGAATCCTGCCATGAATCGTCGGGGGTTTCAACTCCACCACCGTTAACTGAACGAAGCATGGCACTGCAAAATTCCTCACCATCAGCTAAAAGCTCACCTATGCTAATTGGAAAACCAAGTTCACAGCAAAGTTTGCAAAAGCTGTCAAGAGGTTCTTTTGAGGATTTTGTTTCAATAAATCTTTTCTTAATTTCGGGATTTTTTAATGCAAGCTCTTGTACCGAAATTAAATTTTTATTCATTAAAATAGTCCCTTCTTTAAGTGCTTGTCAGCATAGTCTAAATATAATTTCCAGTCAAATCTGGTCATAGCGTGGTCGCCGGTTGCTCTGTGATAAGCTATCATACCGTCGTGATAGGGAGTATCAAGCTCAAGCTTTTCGGGAACCTTAACACCTTCAAGTCCGTAAAGCTCGTAAACCTTTGATGCGAGGCGGCAGGATTCAAGCTCGTTATCGGGACCTGCCCAATCGTCTAAATCACAGCTCTTAACATAAAGCGGTCTGGGAGCAATAGCGGCAAGAAGCATATGCTGGTCGCAGGGGAGCATTTCTTCATTGTCATCAAATTTATGATAGTTTCCGCAGAACCAGTCGGAAACGTTGATGTCCTTAATTCTTTCCCCTGTTTTTCCACGTGTGAGTGATGCACCTGCACAGCCTGATGCATTAGAAATAACAAGTGAAAATCTCGGGTCGGTTGCACCTGCCCAAAGAGCTGTTTTACCTGCACGTGAGAAGCCCACAATACCAACCCTTGTATGTTCTAAATCCTTGTCGGTTTCAAAGTAGTCCATAACTCTGCTTGCGCCCCAAGCCCAACCTGAAATGGTTGCCCATGAACGTTGGTCGCGCTTTGTGGTATCGGGCTGAATTTCACCGAAGATGCCTTTTTTAAAGTTGCTACAGTGATTCCAGTCGGGAGAGATGTCAAGAGTTGACATAATTGCGTAAGCGTAGCCTCTGTCGGTTATATCTTTAATGGGCATAAATCCGGAATCAGGAGTAAAGTCGGGGTTTACGCCGGTTGCCTTTCTCTGCTCGTTTAAAACATGTAAGAATACGGGAAGAGGACGAAATACTCCCTTTGTTTGAGGAAGATAAAGTCTAACAGGGAAGCTGTAATTTCCAAAAGAAATGGTAACTCTCTTGTAAATAAAGCCCATATCCATATAGTTTTCCGAAATAACCTCGGTTGAAAATTTAAGGTCATCAGGCTTTTCCATAGGTCTTACGCCATAAATAAAGTTTGAAAGTAAAACCATAATTTCTTCTCTGCGGTAATACTCCCAATCGTGTACATTTTTAATTTTTTGTCCACTTATTGAAGTAAGTAAATTAAGATGAGGATTATCCATTTTAAGTCTCCTTCTCTAAAAAGTTATAAACTTTAAAACTAATATAAATATAATCTATTTTTTGTTATTTTGCAACAGCAAAAGAGAATTTTTAATAAAATATTTTTATCATTAAATAAATTAAGATATGTATTGAAAAGAGAGGATAAAATTGGTATAATATAAATGTATATTGTAATATGGCATAGGAGATGCTTTTATGAGAAAAACCAAAATAATTTGTACAATAGGCCCCGCTTGTTCAGATGAGGCTACTATAAAACAGCTTTGCGAGTCGGGTATGAACGTTGCAAGACTTAACTTTTCACACGGCACACATGAGGAGCATAAAAAGCTCATTGATGCTATCAAAAAGGTCAGAGATGAGCTTGCGCTTCCTGTTGCAATTATGCTTGATACAAAGGGTCCTGAATACAGAATAAAAACCTTTAAAAACGGCGGAGTTAATATAAAAGACGGCAGCACCTTTGCATTTACCTGTGAGGATGTTGAAGGTGACGAAAACAGAGTTTCGGTAAGCTATAAAAAATTAGTTGATGAAATGTCTATTGGAGATACTATAAAAGTTAATAACGGTCTTTTGGTTTTTGAGGTAACAGAGATTACAAAAACAGATATAATCTGTAAAACTATTGCCGGCGGAGAAATGACAAACCGAAAAAGTATGAGCTTCCCGGGCAAAGTGTTAAAGCAGGATTATTTAAGCGAAACCGATAAAAATGATATTATTTTTGGAATAAACAATGATGTTGACTTCATCGCCTGCTCATTTGTATCCTGCAAGCAGGATTTAATTGATGTTAAAAATGTTTTAAAAGAAAATGGCGGCGAGAATATAGATATTATTGCAAAAATAGAAAATCGCTCAGGCGTTGAAAATATTGAGGATATCTGCACCGAATGCGATGGTATAATGGTTGCGAGAGGCGACCTCGGCGTTGAAATTCCTTTTGAGGAAGTTCCCTCAATTCAGAAACAACTCATAACCGAATGCCGACTTTTAGGCAAACGAGTTATAACTGCAACCGAAATGCTTGAGTCTATGATTCACAATCCAAGACCTACAAGAGCTGAAATTTCCGACGTTGCAAATGCAGTTTACGACGGTACAAGTGCTGTTATGCTGTCGGGCGAAACCGCCGCAGGTAAGTATCCTGTGCTTACATTACAAACTATGTCAAGAATAGTTGAGCAAACAGAAAAAAATATATCCTATGAGAAAATATTTGGCTCATCGGAATTTAAAATTAAAAATATGGTTGACGCCATTTCTCACGCAACCTGCGGTATGGCAATAGATATTAATGCAAAGGCAATCGCAGTTTGCTCGCTTACGGGCTCAACAGTTCGAATGGTGTCACGCTTCCGTTCGCCTGCCGATATTTTGGGACTTACTACCGATGAAAAATCTTGGCGTAAACTTGCACTTTCGTGGGGCGTAACACCCGCTAAATGCGAATTTTTTGAGTCGACTGACGTGCTTTTCTATACAGCTAAAAACACTGCTGTAAAAGCCTTTAATCTTAAAAAAGGCGATAGAATTGTCATCACCGGTGGTATGATAAACGGTTCTTCGGGCAATACCAATATGATTAAAATGGAAAATATATAAACTTAAAAGATGGAGTAAAAAAGCTATGCGTATTGTAGTAAAGGTAGGTACCTCAACAATTGCTCACGCAACGGGCAGAATGAATATATTTTTGGTTGAGGAGCTTTGTAAGGTTTTAAGTGATATTAAAAATATCGGCCACGAGGTTGTGCTTGTGTCGTCGGGCGCTATCGGTATCGGCGTTGGTAAGCTCAATTTAAAGGAGCGTCCAAATGATATTCCTTCAAAGCAGGCGGCTGCCGCCGTTGGTCAGTGTGAGCTTATGTACACCTATGACCGCCTTTTCTCACAATATAATCACGTAACCGCCCAAATCCTCCTTTCAGGCTCGGATTTTGAAAAGGACGAAAGCCATATTAATATTAAAAACACCTTAAATCGCCTTTTTGAAATGAATGTCATTCCTATTATAAACGAAAATGACACTGTTGCTACAAACGAAATTTCAATCGGCGATAATGATACACTTGCTGCAGTAGTAGCCGAAAGCGTCAATGCCGACCTGCTTGTGTTATTTACAGATATTGACGGACTTTATACAGCCGACCCAAGAAAAGACAGCAACGCAAAGCTTCTATCAAAGGTTGAAGATTTAACTGATGAAATTATCTCACTTGGTGAGGGTAACGGCACTAAACTAGGAACCGGCGGAATGAAAACCAAGCTTTGTGCCGCTAAAATTGCAACCGATGCCGGCATTGATATGGTTATAGCGAATGGTAAAGACCCTAAAAAGCTACATAACATTGTAAACGGCGAAAGTGTTGGCACATTATTTGTAGGACGGAAGTGATTTTTTGATTACAACAAAGCAGATTTTAATAGATGCTAAAAATAGTAAAAATGCTTTAATCTCTCTGTCAGAGCAAAAGAAAAACAGCATAATCATTTCAATGGCTGATGCACTAATTGAAAATGAACAAGAAATTTTAAAAGCAAATGAAATCGACCTTGAAAATGCTAAAGGCAAAATTTCAGATGTTATGCTTGATAGACTGCGCCTTACACATGAGCGTATTTTAGATATGTCAAATTCAATGAAAAAGGTAGCAAAGCTTGCTGACCCTGTTGGCAGAATTTTAAAAACCGAAACAAAGGATAATGGACTTGTTATAAATAAAGTGTCGGTGCCTTTGGGTGTTGTTGCTGTCATTTATGAAAGCAGACCTAATGTAACCTCTGATGCCGCAACACTTCTTTTGAAAAGCTCTAATGTAAGTGTTCTCAGAACAGGAAAAGAGGCATTTAATTCTTCTTATGCTATTGTAAAGGCACTTAAGAGTGCTCTTAAAAAGGAAGGACAGAGCGAAAATTTAATTAACTTAATAGAGGATACAACAAGACAAAGCGCCAATGAGCTTATGACAGCGGTTGGGTTTGTTGACCTTTTAATTCCAAGAGGAGGTAAGGGCTTAATTTCTGCTTGTGTTGAAAATGCAACAGTACCTTGTATACAGACAGGAACGGGAATATGCCACATTTATGTCGATGAATCGGCAGATGTTGATATGGCATTAAATATTATAGAAAATGCTAAAACCTCAAGACCCTCTGTTTGTAATGCAATGGAGGTTTTGCTTGTAAATGAAAACATAGCAGACGTCTTTTTGCCTCTTGTTAAAAAAAGACTTGTAGATGATAGAAAAGAAAATAAGGTGGAGCTGCGCCTTTGTCAAAAATCGCTTAAAATCATAAGTGGCACAAAGGCTGATGAAAACGACTTTGACACCGAATTTTTAGATTATATCCTGGCAGTAAAGGTAGTAAAGGATGTAAATGAGGCGGTAGAACATATTTCGCTTCATTCAACAGGACATAGCGAAGCTATTATTTCAGAGAATAAGCAAAATCAAGAATATTTTACCTCTAATGTTGACAGTACCTCGGTTTATGTAAATGCCTCGACGCGCTTTACAGATGGCGGCGAGTTTGGACTTGGATGTGAAATGGGAATTTCAACCCAAAAGATGCACGCCAGAGGACCTATGGGACTTGAGGAAATGACAACTTATAAATATGTAATTGTCGGAAACGGACAAACAAGATAAGAAGGTGAAGGCTTTGAAAAAAGTAGGATTTATCGGCACAGGTAAAATGGGCGGCGCACTTGCTAAAGCTGTTTCAAAAACCGATGCGTATATTCTTTTGTGTGATAACTTTTTAAAAAAGGCAGAAGAGCTGGCATCACTAATAGGTGGCAAAACAGAAAATAGCATCGAGCTTGTAAAAACATCTGATTTTATATTTTTAGGTGTAAAGCCTCAGGTTATAGATAAGGCTGTTCTTGAAATTAAAGATGCATTAAAGCAAAATGAAAATGCTGTTTTGGTTTCAATGGCAGCGGGAGTTAGTATAGAAGCAATTAAGTGTATGCTCGGTTTTGATATGCCCATTATCAGAATTATGCCCAATACGGCAGTTGAGGTTGGCGAGGGTATGATTTTGTATGCAACCAATGAAAAAGTATCCGAGCAAATTCAAAATGACTTTGCAGAGCTATTAAAATACGCAGGTAAGCTTGATAAAATAAACGAGGGGTTAATCGACGCTGCAAGCGCCGTTTCGGGTTGTGGACCTGCCTTTGTTTATATGTTTATAAATGCACTTGCTGACGGTGGAGTAGAAAACGGAATACCAAGAGATAAGGCACTTATGTATGCCGAGCAAACCGTTTTGGGAGCTGCCTCGCTTGCAATAGCCACAGGTGAGCACCCCGAAAAATTAAAGGATGATGTTTGCAGTCCTGGCGGTACTACAATAGCAGGAGTCCACGCACTTGAAAAAGGAAAAATGCGAGCCTCTGTTATGGATGCAGTTAAAGAGTCTTATCAAAAAACTTTAAAAATTAAGAAATAAAATTCTATATAAAATAAAACGGGCAGTCCATTATGGACTGCCCGTTTTATTTTATATATTAGTCAATGATTTCGCCAACTGAACCTGCACAAGCGGCATTTGACTCGTCTGTGTCAATATGCATGGCTGTTGCAAATTTATCGGATACACGAACAACAACATCATCTAAAATTGTTGTACGTTGGTCTGAAGTGATTTTAACCTTAATTGTCTGCTTGTCGCAAACACCAAATTTTTCAGCATCTTCAGGGGTGATGTGTAAGTGACGCTTAGCAACAATAACACCTTCGCTGATTTCAACCTCACCGCAGGGCCCTACAATCTTGCAGCCTGCGCTGCCCTTAGTATCTCCGGACTCTCTGATGGGAGCGGCAACGCCGATAGAACGGGCATCTGTGAGTGAAATTTCAACCTGAGTGTTTGGACGAACAGGTCCTAAAATTGAAACTCCTGCGAGCTCTTTTTTGGGGCCTACAATTGTAACACGCTCAACACAAGCGTACTGACCGGGCTGTGAAAGCTCCTTTTTAACTGTAAGCTCAGCACCCTTTCCAAAAAGAACCTCAAGGTCTGCTTGACTTAAATGAATGTGACGTGCAGATGTTTCTACAATAATTTCTTTAGCCATTTTATACTCCTAACCTCTGTAAAAACAGAATTTATTTTCTTTATTTTATTGTACGACTTTTATAAAGCTTTTTCAAGTCTTTTTGCCTTTTATTTGATAAAAAAGGCATTAAAAGTATCAAAAAAATGTAAAAACGAATATATTATGGTAAATTGTTTATTGGAGGGCTTTTAAAATGCATGAGCAAACAACCCTTAACTTTTTTATGTCAGCACTAACGCCAAATGGCTTTAAAGATAAGTTTCACACCCTCGAAAAATTAAACAGCCTTTATCTTTTAAAAGGACCTGCAGGCTCGGGCAAATCAACTTTTATAAAAAAGGTTTCAAAGCTTAAAAATGAAAGCAAGGAGCATATTCACTGCTCACTTGACGTAAATTCACTTGACGCCTTAATATTAAATCAAAGTAAAACAGCCGTTTTAGATGCGACACCACCGCACACATTTGAACCTAAAATGGCAGGCGCTTTTGAAAGGGTAGTTTCACTTTACGACTTTTTTGATAATATAAAACTAAATAGTAAAAAAAGTGAAATTGAAAGGCTTTGCAATCTAAAAAGCTTTTATATAAGTCGTGCTCAAAGCTTTATAAGTGCCGCAGGAATGCTCATTTCAAGCAGTGAGTCGCTTTCTATGAGAAGCGTAAACCGCGAAAAGCTTGTAAATTTTATCTCTCGTCTTTGCCTTAGAGAAATAAAAAAGAAGAAGGAATTTGAGCCAAATGAAAAGGTGCGGTATTTAAGTACACTTAATAAAGACGGCATATTCATGTTTACTGATACAGCAACAAAGCTTGCATCTAAAATTTACATAGTAGAGGACGAAATTTTCGGAATATCCTCACTTATTATGATGGCAGTACGTAAGGCGGCACTTAATGCAGGATACAGTATTTACACCTGCCTTTGTCCTATGTCAAAAACCGATAAGATAGACCATATTTTTATCCCTCAGCTTTCTCTTGGGTTTATGACCTCTAATAAATTTCATCCGATTTTAATAAATAACGCTAAAAAAATTCACACTAAACGCTTTAAGCTTGATAACGCAGATATGTATAAAATGCGAAGCGGTTTTCAGCTTAAGGCGGCAAAGCAGCTTCTTTTGGAGGCGGGAGAAAATTTAAGCACCGCCCTTGAAACACATAAAAACCTTGAAAATATCTATATTTCATCGGCGGATTTTAGTTCTATTGAAAATTACACCCAAAGCTTTTTATATAGCCTTTGACAACAGGAGCTAAAGATAATATAATTAAAGGTAAGAGAAAATGAAAGGATGATAAAGGTGCTTAAGTTTGCGCTTGCGAGAAGTCTTTGCGATAAGGATTCTTTTGTAACCGAAAGTATAAAAAGTAGCCTTAAAAACGAGAACAAAAAGGTTATTCTTCTTGTTCCTGAGCAGGCATCGTTTGAAAACGAGCGCCTTTTTTATCTGTCGCTTGGCGCAAACGAATTTAAAAGGGTGGAGGTTTTAAGCTTCACCCGTCTTTGTGAACTTATAAAGCAAAACTATAAGGGCGACAACCGCGAGCATCTATCAAATTCAGGTAAATTAATCCTTGCAAGTGTTGCTATAAAAGAGGCGGCACCAAACCTTTCGGTTTATGCGGGCCAAACTTCAAGCTCGGCATTCACTCAAAAAATTTCTGATATTATAAATCAGTTAAAGGAAGCATGCGTTAGCCCCGAAACACTTTTAAAATCTATTTCTGCAATGGATAAACAAAGCATTACATATAAAAAGCTTTGTGATATAGCTTACATTTATTCTTTTTATGAGGCAGAACTTAATAAAGGCTATCTTGACCCTAGTGATAATATAACATCTGCACTCAGCCTTTTAGGCTCGGATAAATTTTTTGAGGAATATGATGTGGTAATTGACGGCTTTTCAAGCTTTAATGCTGCACAGCTTGAGGTTATCAAAAGAATGCTTTTGCAAAGTGACAGCGTAACTGTAATTTTGCCTCTCTCAAAGGAAAACTATAAATATTGCCCCGCCACCTTCAAAACACCTTATGACACATTTTTAAGGCTTAAACGCTTGTCTTATGATTTGGGTGTAAATGTAGAAAGTATAAAGCTTTTAGAGCCCTCAAAGCTTTGCCAAAATAGTGATATAAAGCTTTTGGAAGAGTATCTCTCGGGCGAAAAAGCTGAGGGAGAAATGGGTGAAAATGTAAAAATTATATCTGCATTCACCGTTAAAAAGGAATGTCGATATATAGCCTCTGAAATTTCAAGGCTTACACTTGAAGAGGGGATTAGATATAACGAAATTTCTGTGATCGGAAGAGAAATAGAAAATTTTCAGGCTCTCTTAGAGGATAGCTTAAAGCTTTATGATATTCCGTATTTTTGCGATAAACGAAGCAGTATAGATACAAGGCCGTATGTTGTTTTAATTATAAGTCTTTTAGAGCTTTTAATAAACGGCTTTGAAATGGGAAGGCTTATGCGTTATTTAAAGTGTAAGCTTGCGCCTATTTCGATTGAAGATACAGCGAGCCTTGAAAATTATATAGCTATGTGGAAGCTCTCGGGAAATGATTTTTTAAAGGAATTCACCAAAAATCCAAGCGGCTTTGGCGGTGAAATGAGCGAGAGCGATATACAAAAACTCGCAAAGCTAAATGAAATAAGAGAGAACACAATAGTTCCTATTTTTGAGCTTAAGAAAAAGCTTTTAAAAGCTGACGGCAAAAAAATTACACAGGAGATTTACAGATTTTTAAAGTCACAAGGCTCGATTGAAAAGCTTAAAGAGGTTACAGAAAAAGTAGCTACTGATAACCCCTCACTTGCAGGTGAGCAGTATAGAGCATATACACTTGCGAATAATGTAATGTCACAGCTTTCGGCACTTTTAACAGGCCGCGAAATAACCCTTAAAGAATATTTAGAGCTATTTAGATTATCACTTCATGAGGAAGATGTCGGCTCAATTCCGCATCATCTTGATGAGGTGCAGATAGCCGATGCCTCGAGAGCAAGATTTTCGGGCACAAAGGTTGTCTTTTTGGTTGGATTAAATGAAGGCTCTTTCCCAAAAAGACATAGTGATAGCGGTCTTTTAAACGACAGAGATGTTTTAGAGGTTAAAAGTATAGGGCTCGATATTCTCGGTACAAGTAGTATCCTAAATCAAAACGAGAGCCACTATTTATACACAGCGGCTACAAGCGGCAGTAAATATTGCTACCTTTGCTATCACCAAAACACCCAGTCGGGCGAAAAGGCGCTCGCATCAAAGCTTATAGAAGATGTAAAGCGCAAATTTTCATTAAATGAAATTTCTGTTTCGCAAATAAAAAATATTGAGTTTGTAAAAACCTTAAATTCAGCATTTGAAATATTCTGCTCGGAATATAAAGAGCAAAGTGAATTTATGGGAGATTTAAGAGAATTTTTTACTCGCTACGGTGATGAAAATATTCTTAAAAAGCTTGGACATTTAGATGCATCGTTTGCAAATTCTCGTCAAAGTGTAACTCCGCTTTTGGCAAAAAAACTTTACGGGGGAAATATGATGCTGTCCCCCTCACAAATTGAAAAATATCATCTTTGCCGCTTTTCTCATTTCTGCCGCTATGCACTCGGCTTAAAGGCGTTTAAAGCGGCTGAAATTGCTGCTGTTGACAGCGGTAATGCTATTCACTTTGTGCTTGAAAAAATGCTTTCTCAAAGCACAAAAAATAAACTTTTAAGCTTAACTGATAAAGAGCTTTCTTTAAAAATAGAAGAGCTTTTAAATGAGTTTTTAATTTTAAATATAGGACAAGGTGCACTTGGCGACAACCGCACAAGGTATAGCATAATGCGCCTTAAATCAACCTGCCTGCCTGTTATAAAGTACATACTCGTAGAGCTTGATGCAAGCGGATTTACACCCTCTGATTTCGAGCTCGAAATAAAAAGAGGCGGCGAGATAGAGCCTTATAAAATAAAGGGTGACGATGTAAATGTCGGAGTGTTTGGCAAGGTTGATAGAATTGACCTTAAAAAAGAAAACGACAAAACTTATTTAAGAGTTGTTGATTATAAAAGCGGAAGCAAAACCTTTGACAGAAACGAGCTTAATTACGGCATAAATCTTCAAATGTTTTTATATCTTTTCTCGCTTCTTGAAAATGGTAAACAAAAGTATGAGGGGGACCTTGCCGCTTCAGGCGTTTTGTATATGCCAACCAAACGCCCCGATGTTAAGGTGTCAACCTCGCAAAAGAGCAGTGATGAGATAAACGCCCTTTTAAATAAAGAGTTTCGTATGAAGGGTATGCTTTTAAATGATGAGGTAAATACAGTTAATAAAAAGTTTTATAGTGCAGTTTACAGCGAAAAGGATGAGTTTAATAGATTAAAAGAAAAAACCGAAGATCTCCTTTTAAAAATGGCAAATGAGCTTAGGCTCGGTGAAGTGCTGATAAACCCATTATATAACGGCAGAGAAAATAAAGCCTGCCAAAACTGCGAGTTTAAAGCTATCTGCACCTATGAAGAGGGCGATGCACATAATACAATGATAAAACCCGAGAAAAAGGAGGAAGAGGTTCATGACTAAATGGACAGACGAACAGCTATCCTTTATAAATGCAAAGCGCGGACCTATATTAGTTTCAGCCGCCGCAGGCTCGGGTAAAACTGCCGCAATTGTTGAAAGGGTGTATAGACGCCTAACCGATAGGGAAAATCCACTAAAGGCAAGCCGCCTTTTAATGACAACCTTTTCAAATGCCGCCGCTGCAGAAATGCTTTCACGAATAGAAGGCAAAATGCGTGAGCAAATAGAAGTAGACAGTGAAAATGAATGGCTTTTAGCACAAGCAGAAGGCTTAAATGATGCTCAAATAAGCACAATACACAGCTTTTGTTTAAAGGTGGTAAGGGAAAACTTTACACGCCTTGGTTTAAGTTGCGATTTTAAGATAGCTGACGAAAACGAAAGAAAGGTTTTAATTAAAACTGCTGTCGATAGCGTAGTAAGAAAGGCATACGAGCAAAATGATGAGAATTTTTTAAAGCTTGTTGAGCTTGTTTGCTCATTTAGAAACGACAGAGAACTTTCTGAAATAATAATTAAAATTTATAATACGGTTATAGCTATGCCGTATCCAAAGGATGTATTAAAATCCTGGCTTTCACTCTATGATGGAAGTGATGCTGGATATGAAAAACTAATAGAAAGCGTTATGCAAAGCGCTCTTGATGATGTATCTTATGCAAATTTGCTTGCAGAGGATAACTTTAACGAGTTCTCTGTCACCGATGCATCAGGGCTTGTAAAAAGTGATAAAGAGGTTGTTTCAGAAATACTAAATGCAGTTTCACAAGGCGATTTAGAAAAAAGCCGCGAGCTTTTAGAGGGAGTAGTAATTGATAACCGCCGTATCCCAAGAAAACTTGACGCACCTTTAAAGGACAAGCTAAAAGAGAGCCGCCAAATTATTCGCGATAGCTTAAATAATGCACTCGAAACTCTTAATAATACATTAAAACAAAGCTATGTAAACGACTGTAGCATTCTCTATCCGCTATTAGAGGTGCTCTTTAACCTTGTTTTAGAGTTTATTGATGAGTTTAGCCAAAGCAAGAGGCAGAGAAATTTAATCGACTTTTCGGATGCCGAGCAGTTTATGATTTCGCTTTTAACAGAGAAAACAGATGGCGAAATTAAAAGCACTGACATTGCGTTAAACCTAAAAACACAATTTGATGAAGTGTATATCGACGAATATCAAGACGTAAACGCCGCGCAAGAAATGATTTTTAAGGCTATATTTGGAGAAAACGGCAATGTCTTTATGGTCGGCGATGTAAAGCAAAGTATTTATGGCTTCAGACAGGCAGACTCCTCAATTTTCAGCCAAAAGAAAAACAGCTTTTATGAGTTTGATGGACAAAGCTTTCCTGCAAAAATATTCTTTGATAAAAACTTCAGAAGCCGTAAAAGTGTAACAGACTTTGTCAACCTTGTTTTTGAAAATATAATGACCGAAAAAACCTGCTCTATGAGCTACTCACAAAGTGACAGCTTAAAGGCGGGAGCTACATATCAGAGCGTTTCAGGCGAGGGTGCGGAAATACTTTTATATGATTGTGATAAAGGCACCTATGAAAAGGATTGGCTTGAAACAGAGGCAGAGCTTATAGCACAAAAAATTGACACAATGATAAAAGATGGCTATAAGGTAACCGATAAAACAGGGGAGCTTAGAGCCTGCCGCTTAAGCGACTTTTGTATCCTTTCAAGGTCAGACGGAAATAGGTTCGCAGCTTATAAAGAGGCACTACAAAAAAGAAATATCGAGGCAAGTGTTGATAACAGCTCAAATGGATATTTTGAATCAAGGGAAATTCTAATTGCTCTTTCAGTTTTAAAGGCAATTAATAATCCTTATGATGATATTTCATTAACTGCTGCGCTGATGTCACCGGTGTTTTTGTTTTCTGCGCAGGATGTTGCAAGGGTAAAGCTTGAATTTATTAATACTAAAAAAGCAAACAGTATTTTTGAGGCTGTAAAGCTATCTGCCTTGTCGGGCGATACAAAGTGCATAGAGTTTGTAAAAAGCTTTGAGTCCTTAAGCTACTTGGCGTCAGGGCAAAGCGTTGATGAGCTTTTGTCTGTAATTTATGAGCAATATTCGCTTTACTACCTTGTGGGCGCTATGAACGGCGGCGAGGATAGATGTGCCAATTTAGATTTGCTTAGATATTATTCTCGTATTTTTGAAGATAACGGATATAAAGGACTCGATGGATTTTTGCGCTTTTTAGACAGCATCTTAAATTCGGGAGAAAACCTAAAAGGCGCCGATGCTTTTTCCGAAAATGTAAATTCGGTTAAAATTATGACTATTCATAAATCAAAGGGACTTGAATTCCCGATTTGTATTTTGGCAAACAGCGTTAAGCCCTTTAATAATATGGACATAGTCTCAAGCACCGTTTTAAATAAGGCACTTGGTTTTAGCTGTCTTATTAAAGATGATAAAAAAGCTATTAAGTATCCGCCGCTTTCATATAAGGCAATAAGGCTTTTAAATGAAAAAGCTCAGGTTGGTGAGGAACTTAGGCTTCTTTATGTTGCTATGACAAGAGCCAAGGAAAAGCTTATAATTCCAATAGTAAAATCAAACATTTCAAAGCTTATAGATTGGGCGTCACTTTCAAGCAGTTTTGATAACTGTGATTACGCAGTTTCAAATTCCGGCAGTTATGCAAAATGGCTTATGCTTTCTATAGTCAATGAGAAAAGCTTTAATAATGTACTTAAAAAATTAGATTTTAGTGCTAATAACAATAAATGTACTGTAGATTTCTCTGCCGATGTTACTTATAATATAGAGGATATAAAAGAGGAGAAAAAGGAAATTTTAAGGCATAGCTTTGATGAGAAAAATGTTCAAAAAATTAAGCAAAAGCTCTCTTTAAAATATCCCTTTATGTCACAGGCAGAGATACCAAATAAGTTTTCGGTAAGTGAGCTTGCAAAGGGGCAAGACAGCATTTTTGATTTTGACACCGAGCCCGCCTTTATGCTAAAAGAGCAAATGAGCGGCGCAAAAAGAGGACAGGCTTTCCATAGCTTTATGCAGTTTGCTGATTTTGAAAAGGCTAAAGCTGATATTGATGCCGAAATCGATAGGCTTTATAATGAGGGCAGAATTAACAGCGTCGAAAAAGACTCTATAAATCGGGACAAACTAAAATCATTTTTTAACAGTAGCCTTCTAAACAGAATTTTAAACAGCCAAAGATATTTAAGAGAATATAAGTTTACTGTCGGAGTAGACTCCTCTGAATTTGGCGGCGTTAAATCTGCAGGGGATACAGTTATCATTCAAGGCATTTGCGACTGTGTCTTTTTTGAAAACGATTACGCCGTAATAGTCGATTATAAGAGCGATTTTGTGAAAGATGAAAGTGAGCTTGTCGAGCGATATTCTATGCAGCTTAAAATGTATAAAGAGGCGATAGAAAAAATCTATGAAATAGAGGTTAAGGAGTGTATAATTTATTCCTTTAGCCTTAAAAAAGAAATAAAACTGTAATGAAAACGCCTGACAAGGTTTAAACCTTGTCAGGTGTTTTTGTTTAGATGTTCTTTTATTCTCTCCGCTATTTCAGCAGTTATTCCCGAAATAGAGCAAAGCTCGTTTATTTCCGCGTTTTTTATAGCCTTAATTGTTTTAAATTTCTTTAAAAGCAGCATTGCTCGCTTTTTGCCAATACCATCAATTTGTGTCAGCGTCATTTCGAGTGAGGAGTTTTTGTGCCTTTTTGCTTGAAAGCTTATAGAGTATCTGTGTACCTCATCCTGCACAGAGCTGACAAAGCTAAATGCCGCTCGGTTTTTGCTTATTGAAATTTCCTCATCACTTGTAATAGCTCTTGTTTTGTGCGATGAGTCTTTAACCATTCCAAAAACGGGGACACCAATATTAAGTTTTTGTAAAACTGCTTTTACTGTGCTGACGTGACCCTTTCCGCCGTCAAGCAGTATTAAATCCGGAAGGGTTTTAAATCCCTCATCGGTGCACTCGGGGTCTAAATAGTCTCTAAATCGGCGTTCTATCATCTGAGCCATAGCGCTGTAATCGTCTTGCATAAGCTGGTCTTTGATGGTGAAACGTTTGTAGGCGTTTTTATAAGGCTTTGCGTTTTTAAATACAACCATTCCGCCAACAATGTTTTTGTTTCCCATATTTGAAATATCGTAGCTTTCAATATAGCTTGGCGGCTTTGAAAGACCGAGAAGCCTTGAAAGCTCGTAAAGTGCTGAAATATCTCTTCCGCTTAATTTTGAAATAGAGGAGAGCCCTTCGGATGCGTTGTTTTGTGCCATTAAAACAAGGCTGTGCCCCTCACCCTTTTGCGAGTAGGTGATAGAAACCTTTTTGCCTTTTTGTTCGCTTAAATATCGCTCTATACTTTGCTTGTCAGAAAGCTCTATGTTTACAAGAATGGCATCAGGAATTTTATTGCTTTGACTGTAAAGCTGCATTATAAATTGAGAAAGAATATCACCAAATTCACCGTTTCTGTCAAAATAATGAAGCACGCTGTCGCAAAGCCTGCCGCCACGGTAGGTTAAAACGCAGATACAGCATTTTTGCTCGCCTGCTGAAATGGCAATAATGTCGCGGTTTAGCTTTGAAGAGGTAAAAATCTTTTGATTTTCTCTTATCTTTTCAATGGAATTAATTCTGTCGCGCAAAACAGCGGCTTTTTCAAAATTTAAGTCATCAGACGCCTTTTGCATCTGCTCACGAAGCTTATTGATTTCAACATTTCCGTCGCCTTTTATATATTCTATGGCAGAGCGTATGGTGTCAGAATATTCCTCTTTAGAGATTTTTCCTCTACAAAGTCCCGAGCATAGCCCTATATGATACTGAAGACAGGGACGTTTTTTATTAAAATCTCGAGGGAATACTTTGGAGCAGGTAGGAAGCTTAAAAACCCTGTTTGTATCTTCTACCATTTTTTTAACGGCAAATGCACTCATATAAGGACCAATGAATTTATCATCTTTTTTTGCATTAACGGTGTCAGAGTGCTTAACTCCCGAAATTTTAGGATAGTCGCCGCCAGAAATTTTGATGTAGTGATAGCCTTTGTCGTCTTTAAGCAAAATGTTGTATTTTGGGATGTGTTGTTTTATTAAGTTGCATTCAAGCACAAGCGCTTCAAATTCGCTGTCGCACAAAATGTACTCAAAATTTTCAACCCTAATAACCATTTGGTAAACTTTGGGAAGATGTGAGGAGATATTTCTGAAATACTGCACAACGCGATTTTTAAGAGCCTTTGCTTTGCCGATATATATTATTTCGCCGTTTATGTCTTTCATAATATAAACACCGGGAAGTAGCGGCAAATTTAAAGCCTTTTTTCTAAGCTCATCAATTTTCTTCTTGTTTTCAAGCACAAAATATCCTCCTCTCTAAAAAATAAAACTGCCTTGGCATAAACCAAAGCAGTTGTTTCAGCGGCTAATTAATCCGAAAAACCGGAATCTACGAGGGAGATAAGACCCTCAACTGCTGCTGTTTCGTCATCACCGTCGGCAATAATTTTAATAGTGGTTCCGCCGATAATTCCAAGTGATAAAATGCCTAAAAGGCTCTTGGCATTAACTCTGCGCTCATCTTTTTCAACCCAAATGGATGATTTGTATTCATTTGCCTTTTGAATAAAGAAGGTTGCAGGACGCGCGTGAAGACCTACTTGGTTTTTAACTTCAACTTCTTTAACAAACATTGTTATTCACTCCTGTTTAGGTAAATATGTAAAGACATATTTTATTTCAAGCATAATTATATCACATAATTTTTATTCGTCAACGATTTTGAAAAAAGCTAAAAAATATTTCTACCTATTGCTGATACTAAACTTAAAATACGCCTTTTCTTTGTGCATTATTCACATAATTTTTTAACCTTATTCAAAAACAACTACATATTTTATTAAAAATAACTAAATATTACTTATCAAAATAATTTTGAAGAAAAAGAATAATGCAGTTGAAATATAATAAGCTCTATGGTATAATTTTATAAATGTAATAATAAAAAGAGGTAATCTTATGAAAAGAAATATAATAAAAGTATTGGCTCTTTTGCTTATAGCTTTGTTTTCCTTTTCGGGCTGTAAGGAAACAAGTCCGCTTGATACAGGAGAGTTTTACAGCTACGATTTAACTAAATATGTAGAGGTCGGCGATTATAAATCGGCAAAATATTCACCAATGAATGTTGTTGTCGGTGCTGATGATGTTGAGGAAAGAATAAAGTCTGAGCTTGAAAAATATAAGCTCACTAATAAAGAGTCACGTGATAAGGCAGTTTCAATAGGTGATACTGCTGTTATAGATTTTGAAGGCTTTGTTGATGGTAAGGCAATTGAGGGCGGCAGTGGCAAGGATTTCCCGCTTGAAATCGGTTCAGGTTCGTTTATCGATGGCTTTGAGGCTGGACTTGTAGGCAAGAAAATCGGAAGTACAACCACACTTAACCTCACATTCCCTAAAAAATATCACAGTGCAGAATATGCAGGCAAGGATGTAACCTTTATTGTGACGGTTAAAAAGGTTTATGTTGTGGTTTATCCAGAGCTTACAGATGATATTGTTTCAAGTATTTCAACTGTTAAAACTGTTTCGGAATATAAAACATATATTCACGATTTGCTGACAAAAGAATTTAAAGAGGAAGCTGAAACAAAGAATTTAGAAAACCTTGTTTCTGCAGTAATTGATGAGTGCAAGATTAAAAAATATCCCAAAAAAGAGGTTAAGAACTATCAGGCTAAATTAAAAACTCGCGAAAGCGACCTTGCAAGGCAAAAGGACTTAACCTTGGAGCAATATGTTTTAAACAGCGGAATGAGTATGAAAGAGTTTAATGAAAAACTCGAAGAGGCCGCCAAAAAGCTTGTTGCAAAGGAAATGGTGATTTTAGCAATCGCCGATAAAGAGGGAATAAGGCTCACTGATGAGCAGTATGAAATAAGCCTTGAGGAATATAAAGAGAAATATAACTATATTTCAACCGACCAATTAATAGAAGATATTGGTGAAGATAATTTAAGAGGTCAAATGATTATAGACTACACCATAGAGCATCTTATGAGCTATATGACATCCAAATAGAATTTGGAGGCTTTTGTGAAGAACGATTATATTATGGATATGATAGAGGATTTCGGTGAGTTTTTAGTTAACCTCAAAAATAAATCCTCTCACAAGGAAGAAATTTCCTCGGTAAGCCACGACGCTTCGCTTGGTGAAGCAGGACTTGTAGGCTTAATGCTTAAAAGAATGTGCTTAGAGGGAAAGGTTAATGAGGCAGAAAATCTGCTTTTTGATACAATATATGAACATCCCGAAGAGGAATATTTCTTTGTTGCAAACGATTTTTATAAAGAACTTTTAAATATGAGTGATGACTGGCTTTTAAAAAATAACTTTTCAAGAGAAGAAATCGGCGACGGTATGAAAGAAATCTTAAAAATTGCCGCGGATTACGGAATCAGTCAAGATGACATTTAAGCACAGAAAATACCCCATTAGGAGAGAACATAGGCAATGTTAACGGAAAAATCCTGCGGCTCGATAATTTATAAAAATAATGTAGAATTACGAGTTCTTGTAATAAAGCAAACACGAAACGGAAATTGGTCATTTCCTAAAGGTCATGTTGAAGGCAACGAAAACGAAACCGAAACTGCAAAGCGTGAGGTAATGGAAGAGGTCGGACTGTCTGTAAATATGATAGATGGCTTTCGCGAGGTAATAAGCTATAAGCCAAAGTCAAACATACTTAAAGATGTAGTGTATTTTATTTCAAATTGTGAAAATCAAATGGTAAAGCTTCAAAGGGAAGAGGTTTGCGATTATAAGTGGCTTAGACCTAAAGATGCGCTTGAAACCCTAACCTTTAAAAACGACCGAGTAGTTTTAAAAAAGGCTCTTGAATTTATTGAGAGAATTATCTGATTTATTTAAAGGACGCAAAAACTGCGTCCTTTTTAAAAATATTTGTGAAAAGGTTTGACAGAGAGCTCTCTTTTTGATATAATAATCACTGCTGACATAAAGGTTATGTCTTAAATTATGGGTCTGTAGCGCAGTTGGGAGCGCACCACACTGGCAGTGTGGGGGTCGTGGGTTCGAATCCCATCAGATCCACCAAAAGCCCGAATGCTTCAGTATTCGGGCTTTTTTAGTTGTTAAAAATAATTTTATATAGGGGGCAAAAAATATGAAACATGTTTTATGCTTTGGCGACTCTAATACATATGGCGCAAATCCCAATGGTGGTAGATGGGATATTGGTGAGCGCTGGACAAGTGTGTTAGGTCAGTTACTTGGCGACGATTACAGAATAATTGAGGAAGGCTGCTCGGCCAGAACCTCTGTGTTTTCTGATGATTTAGAGCATAGCGATGTTGGCGAGCTTTCACTTCCGATTGCACTTAAAAGCCACCGTCCGCTTGATTTAGTTATTCTTATGCTTGGCACAAATGATATGAAGCATCGCTTTAATCTTTTACCAATTGATATTGCTGTCGGCTCGGCACGCCTTGTTTCTATGGTTAAAAAATTTGATTACGGTCCCTTTAAGGCACCTCAAATTTTGCTCGTTTCTCCCATTAATATAGCAGAGGGCATTGAAAACAGCCTTGATAATTCAGGCTTTTCTGCAGATGCAGTTGAAATTTCAAAGAGCCTTGCACCCTTATATAAAAGATTTGCAGATAGCCAAGGTTGTATGTTCCTCGATGCATCAAAGTATGCAAAGCCTTCAAAAATCGACCTTTTACATATGGATAAAGACGACCATAAAGCACTTGCACAAGCAATGTATGATGTTTTAAAGGAAAATAATTTCTAATGCAAAACGTATTACCAAATGGCTTTGAACTAAAAATATTGGGAGATGATAATTACATCTCCCAAAAACATTTTAACGAGCTTTTTAAAATCATAAAGGATTCATTTCCAAAATCCGAAAGGCGCACTAAAGATGCGTTTTATTCGCTTTTTAAAAATGAAAGCCGATATTTCGCTGTGTCGCTTTTAAAAAATGATGAGGTTGTCTGCTTTTTTACTATATGGCGTCTTAAAAACTTTTATTTTGGTGACCATTTTGCAACTCGTGCTGATATGCGAAATTTAAAGCTGGGCAGTATTCTTTTAAATTACGTTAAAGACATGCTCGATATGCCGCTTGTAATAGAGGTAGAACCCGATGAAAACGAGCTTACGCACAGAAGAATGGAGTTTTATAAAAGGCACGGTTTTGTTTTAAATGATTTTGCCTATTTTTTGCCACCTATGATGAAAGGCTGTAAACCTCTTTCTATGAAAATAATGTCCTATCCTAAAGAGGTCCAAAAAGATATTATTTGTGAAATTTATGAGGCTGTTTATAACACAAAAAAATCCTGCATTTTTTAAAATGCAGGATTTTTATTTTACTCAAATTTTGTAAAAACATAGCCGTTAGCGCGTATTTTGTCAATAGCCTCGCCTAAAACCTCGGTGTTTGTTTTTGAAACGGCGTGAAGTAGATATATGCAACCGTTATGAGCACTGTCAACAATGTGGTTTAAAGCATAGCTTTTTTCAGGCTGTGCTGTTGTTGTCCAGTCGGCATAGGCAAAGCTCCAAAAAACACTTTTATAATTAAGACTATTCACTAAAGCAAGCATTCTGTCGCTGCTTTCACCCATTGGAAATCTAAAAAGCTTCATTTCATAATTGAAATTGTCTAATACATAATCGTGAAGCTTTAAAATTTCATCGCGGGCTTTTTCCACGCTTAAACTCGGAAAAGAGGGGTGAGAATAACTATGATTTCCCACTATGTGCCCCTCGTCAATCATTCTTTTAACTAATTCGGGATTTCTTTTTACATAATCATAGGTCACAAAAAATACAGCGCAGACGCCCTTTTCTTTAAGTGTATCAAGAATAGGCGCTGTGTATCCGTTTTCATAACCCTCGTCAAAGGTAAGATAAATATTTTTGGTATCTTCACCTATAAAAACAGCATTGTATTTTCCGTATTTGTTGTTATACGAAACAGCAGCAGATGACCGATTGCCGTTTCGGCAAATTCCGGGACCCCAGCCTCGCTTTGTATTATCAAGTGAATTTAAGCTAGTATCAGCAGAAGATACTGGCTGTGAACTTGTGCTTTCACTTGAAACCGAGCTTGATACATCACCGATAGTACCTATAACAACGCTTTCATTAGGAGCCTCTGTAAAAATTTCCGAACTTTGAATGTTGCCCGAGCTGGTCGGGGAATTTTCTATATTTTTGCCGCAAGAGGAACATAAAAATAAGATTACGGCAAAAATGATTACTAATTCTGTAAATTTAGTTTTTTGTTTTTTCATGTTATTTTTCCATTATACTGCTAAGCATTTCCTTACCTGAAGACATAATATTTGAAATATCATCGCCTAAATCGTTTTTGCTGCTTATATTATCGTCATCGTAGTTTCCGTCGGTGTTTCCTTCGGGCGCATTTCCACCGTTGTCCTTTGACACAACACTGCTTAAAGAGTTGTCCATATCACCATTATCACCGCAGGCTGTAAATGTGGCGGCAATCATAATGGCAACAATGGCTATAATAAGCTTGTTTTTCATAAATTTCAACCTCCTTATTTTTTCTGTTCCCCGAATAGTTTTAACAAAAAGTAAAACAATATGCTGTAAGAGGAAAATTTCAAAATTTGTAAAAACGGAGGTTATTAAAATGAACTCACATCCTTATAGTATCACAAAAGTAAAGGGACGTCAAATAATCGACTCACGTGGAAATCCCACAGTTGAGGCAGATGTTTATTTAAGTGGGGGCAGATATGGCAGAGCCGCTGTTCCGTCGGGAGCTTCAACAGGAAAATATGAAGCTCACGAGCTAAGAGATAACGACGAAAAGCTTTTTCTTGGTAAAAGCGTTTTGACTGCTGTGGAAAACATAAACACAAAAATAAATAAAAAACTTATTGGTGCTGATGCAAGAAATGTTAAAGAAATTGACGATTTAATGCTCGATTTGGATTTAACTGAAAACAAAAAACGTCTTGGCGCAAATGCTTTTTTGGCAGTTTCACTTGCTTGTGCAAAAGCAGTTGCCAATACAGATTCGGTGGCACTTTATAGAAGTCTTGGCGGAGATAGGGCTGTCACAATGCCCGTTCCTATGATGAATATTTTAAACGGCGGCGTTCACGCTTCAAACAATCTTAATATTCAGGAATTTATGATTATGCCTATTGGCGCAAAAAGCTTTAGTGAGGCACTTCAATGGGGGTGCGAGGTGTACGCAACCCTTAAAAAGCTTTTAAATAATCGTGCACTTTCAACCTCTGTTGGCGATGAGGGCGGCTTTGCACCTAACCTTAAAAATGACGAAGAAGCAATCGAGCTTATCCTAACTGCAATATCCGATGCAGGCTTTAAAGCGGGCAAGGATATAGCACTGGCACTTGATGCTGCGGCTTCTGAATGGTATTGTAAGGACGAAATATACTTTTTAAGAAAAAGCGGACTTTCGCTTTCAAAAAATAGACTTATTAATTATTTTAAGGACCTTTGCCGAAAATATCCTATCTATTCTCTCGAAGACCCTTTTGACCAAAATGATGTTGAAACCGCTAAAATTCTGACAGAAGAAATAGGGGATAAGGTGCAGATAGTCGGCGATGATATGTTTGTCACTAACGTATTTAGATTAAGCGAATTTAGCCAAAAAGGTGCATGCAACAGTATACTAATTAAGCCTAATCAGGTCGGTAGCTTCAGTGAAACTTTAAACACCATAGGTGAAGCTAAAAAGCGTGGATATAGTTATATTATTTCACATCGCTCGGGTGAAACCGAGGATACCTTTATTGCTGATTTGGCAGTTGCAACAAATTCGGGATTTATAAAAACAGGTGCACCTGCAAGAAGTGAGCGCACCGCAAAATATAATAGACTTCTGAGAATAGAGGAAGAACTCGGCAGCAGAGCAGTCTATCTTGGAGAAAAAGCATTTTTAAACAGAAAATAGTCTTGAATATTATAAAGCTTTAATATATAATAATATAAATAGTAAAAGCAAGCTTAAAAGCTTGCTTTTCTGTTTGTAGTATTGGAGGATAAAAATGCTTTATAATTTTACTTTCTTTTTCAATAGCATATTACTCGGCATAGGGCTTGCGATGGACGCTTTTTCTGTTTCACTTGCAAATGGTATGAACGAGCCTAAAATGAAAAAGACAAGAATGGGCCTAATATCCGGAATTTTTTCACTTTTTCAGTTTGCTATGCCACTTATTGGATATATTTGCGTTTCAACCATAGCACAATGCTTTAAAGAATTTCAAAAGCTTATCCCATACATAGCGTTAATTCTTCTTTGTTATATAGGCGGCAAAATGCTTTTTGAGGGCATAAAAAATCGTGGTGAGGAGGCTAAAAAAGAATCGGTTAGCTTTGTAAGCTTAATTGTTCAGGGAATTGCCACCTCGATTGATGCTCTTTCTGTCGGCCTTACAATTGCTGATTACAACTTTTTGGGTGCGTTATTATCCTGCTTTATAATCGGAGTTGTAACATTCTTTATCTGCTTTGCGGGCATATATATCGGTAAAAAGGCAGGAGTTGTGCTTTCGGGCAAGGCTGAAATACTTGGTGGTGCAATTTTAATCTTTATAGGCCTTGAAATTTTTATAAAAAGTCTTTTCTAAAATAAAAAAACGGTGCAACTTTTTGTTGCACCGCTTTTTATTAGTTTTCATAAGGTTTTTTGTAATAGTAATTTTTAGAATAGTATTTTGAATGATAGCCGTATTTATAATCAAGTCCCGAGGTGTTTTTGTCAACGTTGTTAAATACAACACCGAGGATTTTTGCGTTTGCAAACTCAAGACTCTGCACACACTTTGTAAGTGCTACGCTGTTTGAAAGGTTTTGGCTTACAATAACAACAACACCGTCAACTAAATTTACAAGTGAAAGTGCATCAGATACAACATTAACAGGCGGGGTGTCAAAAATAATATAGTCAAACGCCTTTTCAAGCTCTTTTACAAGCATCTCCATTCGCGAAGAACCGATAAGCTCAGAGGGGTTTGGGGGGATAACACCGCCCGAAAGTGCAAACAGATTTGCAATAGAGGTTTTTTGAATAGCTGTTGATACATCAATAAATCCGCCAAGAATATTTGCAAGACCAGGATTACTCTTAAGGTTTAAATATTTGTGAACACGGGAACGTCTTAAGTCGCAGTCAACAATTAGAACACTTGAACCCATTTGCGCAAAGCAGGCGGCAAGGTTTGTGGATATAACACTTTTGCCTTCACCCTGAAACGAGCTTGTAACCATTATTTTTCGGCAGCCCTCTTTGTGCTGAAGTGAGAATAAAATGTTTGTTCTGAGTGATTTATATGCTTCAACAAATCTGAAGTTTTTGCTGTCAACAAGCACCATTTGGTCGTTAGGTCTTGTTGTTTTCTTTTTCTTTTTAAAATTAAAGTTAAACATTTTCAAAACCTCCCAATCCTTTAGTCTTCAAGTTTGTTAATTGTACCGAGAATAGGATATTTAACATATTTTTCAATGTCCTCTTCGGTCTTAATACGTTTATCAAGCATTTCAAGTGCAACTACGATTATAAATACAATTGCAAATCCAAGTATCGCACCTAAAACGGTTGTAAGCTGAATGTTAGGCGCCGAAGGATTTTTTTGAATTTCTGCACGTCTTAAAACAACGATTGAACCTGCATTGTCGAAGTAACTTCTGAGTGTAAAGGGAGCATTTTCTTCAATTATTTTTGCTATTTGATAGCTGTCATTTGAGCTTGTGGTTGTAATTTTAACCGAAAGGATTTGCGAGTTGTCAACAGAAGACAGTGTCATCGAATCTCTTATGTCCGAAACACTGTAACCATCGCAGGAGGCGGGAAGCTCTCTTTTAATCATTTGAGCAAAAGAATAGTCCTTCATTGTTGCGATGTATGCTTTAACTAAGTTTTCTGATGCGGCAATAGTGCCGGTTGTTGCTGTTGTTGAGGGGTCAGCGTTTACAACAAGCGTAACCTCACAATCATATCTTGGCGTTGCTATAAAGGAAGCGTATAAAAATGCTGCAAATGCACCTATAACAAGCGCGAGTACAAGTGCAACAGCTCTCCTTGCTATTATAAAAAGTAAATCTTTAAAATTAAATTCCATAGAAAATAACTCCTCTGATTAACACATATTTATAATATTATAACTTATATTTTTTAATTTGTAAACACTTTTTAAGGTTTTGTTCATATATTCTACTTTTATTTTTATCTGCTTTAATGTATAATCAATTTGGAGGGGATAAAATGCAGGAAATTTTAAACACACTTAAATCTTTAAGTGATGAAAATTACAGAGATTTTCACTCCAAACTTATGCCTACGGTTGATAAAAACAGAATTTTGGGTGTCAGAGCACCGGCACTTAAAAAATATGCCGCCCAGCTTTTTAAAACCGAGATGGCGGAGGAGTTTATAAATAATTTGCCTCACAAATATTACGAAGAAAACAATCTTCACAGCTTTTTGATTTCAAAAATAAGGGATTATGATAAGCTCATATATGAAATAGAACGCTTTTTACCATACATTGATAACTGGGCAACCTGCGACAGTCTTTCTCCAAAACTGCTTTCAAAGCACAACGATGATTTGTATAAAAGAATAAAAGTTTACCTAAAATCAAATCATACCTACACAGTACGTTTTGGCATAAAAATGCTCATGGATTTTTATTTAGGTGATAGTTTTACAAAAGAGAGTATGAGCCTTGCACTTAATGTGCAAAGTGAGGAATACTATGTAAATATGATGAAGGCGTGGTATCTTGCAACCGCACTTTATAAGCAGTATGACACAGCTGTAACCTTTCTTGAAAACAGAGCACTCGATAAATGGACACATAATAAAACTATTCAAAAAGCCTGTGAAAGCTTTCGTATAACAGATGAGAAAAAGCAGTATCTTAAAACACTTAGAATAAAATAAAAGCGTTTTTAAGTAAATATTTGACTATTTTCAATAAATATAGTATAATAAAGTGTCATATTATAAATTGTTCTCGAGGAGATTATATGTTAACTATTTCACCGTCAATTTTAGCTTGCGATTTTTCGCGTTTAAAGGATGAGGTGTCAGCGGTTTATGATGCCGGTGCACAGTGGCTTCACATTGATGTTATGGATGGCCATTTCGTTCCTAATATAACACTCGGCCCCGATATAGTAAAAAGCATCAGAGATAAAACAAAGGCTTTCTTTGATGTTCATTTAATGATTTCTGACCCGCTTTTTTATATAGATGCATTTGCAAAAGCAGGTGCCGAGCTTATCACATTTCACGTTGAGACTCAAAGTGATATTAAAAAGACAATCGAAAAAATAAAAGGTCATAATATAAAGGCGGCTCTTTCAATTAAGCCAAATACTCCTGTAAGTGCACTAAAAGACTATATTAACGATATTGATATGGTGCTTGTTATGACTGTTGAACCAGGGTTTGGCGGTCAAAGCTTTATGGCAGATATGATACCCAAAATTCGTGAAATTAAAGAAATGAAAAGCGATATGCTAATTGAGGTTGACGGCGGTATATCGGCTGAAAATGCAAAACTCGTTTATGATGCAGGCGCAAGAGTTCTTGTCGCAGGCTCGGCAATTTTCAATAAAGCTGATTATAAAAAGGCAATCGACGATATAAAAGGAGCTTGCAAGGCTTAATTTAAGAGAGGTGATTTATTTGCAAAAGGTAACAAACAGAGGAATACATCTTTCGCAATTTAAGGAGCCGGCAATTTCCGCCCCTATAAAGAGTATTAGTAATGTAAACTGCGTTTATCTTCCTGTTTCGGATGATATCTGCGTTTCTGTTAGTCAAAATATAAAAAAAGGTGACCTTGTTTCAAATGAAATTCTCCCTGAGCACATAGCCTCGTTTGCAAGTATAAACGGTAAGGCTGTTGCAGTGAGAAAATTTAACTGCGAAAAATTTAAGGATAAAATGTTTTTAAAGGTTGAGACCGATGGTACAAACCAAAATGAAAACATTGATAGATTTAACGGCAGGGAAGTGACGGATAGCGACCTTTACTTTGCAGTAAACTGTTGCGGTATTATAAATTTAACAGATAAGAAAACCTTAAAAAGCATTTATGAGAGCTATCCCGACGGAGTTAAAAATGTAGTTATCGACGCTGTTGATGATGAGCCTTATGTAAGCTCTAAAATATCTCAGCTCTTATTTAGAAAAAATCAGGTAGAATCTGCCGTAGACGCGGTTCAAAGGCTTTTTAGAGCTCAAAATGTTGAAATTGCGGTTTATGGTAAAAATGGGGATGTTTCCATAAAGCTTCCGAGTAAAATAGGCAAATATCCCGTAACCGCTTATAATAAAACCTATCCGGTATCAAGGGCTATGAAAAGCGATGAAGATACAGTTTATATCTGTCTTTCTGCTGCTATGAGCCTTTACTATGCTGCCGCCGATAAAAAAGCGTGGACAAGCACTATTGTTACAGTTGCAGGCGATGCTGTTTTAGAGCCTTGTAATATAGAGGTGCCTATCGGCACTTCAATAGGCGATATTTTAAGCTTTTGCGGCGTTAAGAAAAATGTTGGCACGGTTGTGCTTGGCGGATGCATGACAGGTTATTCGGTTGATATTTTGGATATTCCCGTTTTAAAATCCACAAAAGCAATTTTGGCTTTTGAAAGTGAGCTTAAGTACACAAGCGACGAATGTATTGGTTGTGGCAGATGTGTTGACGTCTGTCCCGAGAATTTGCTTCCTTACTATATTTACAGATATTATTTAGAGGACAATAAGGAAAGGCTTTATAAGCTTTCGGCAGATAAATGCATTGAATGTGGATGCTGCTCGTATATCTGTCCTGCTAAAATAGATTTGCGACAGTACATAAGAAATTCGCGCAGAGCTTTGTTAAAGGAGATGCGACAAAATGAAGAGGATACAAAAGCTAACTAAAGCGCCGTTTTTAAGACACGACGGCACTATAAGGTCTTTTATGGGCGATATGCTTGTTGTAATGCCATTTCTATATGCAATGCCGCTGTTTTTTTATGGTTTTAGAGTAATTAAAAGCCTTTTGATTTCAATTATATTTTGTTATGGAAGCGATATGTTATGCTATCGCGTAAAAAAAGGAAAATTTGATTTTTCAGATATGTCGGCACTCATTACAGCAAGCTTGATTCCTTTAATGCTTCCGGCATCTGTAGAATCGTGGGTTATTATGGTTGCTGCTGTTTTTGCAATTTTAGTTGCAAAGCACCCTTTTGGTGCTCTCGGTAACAACCCGTTCAATCCCGCTGCTGTTGGATTTTGCTTTGTGGCAATCTCTTGGCCTGAAAAGGTGTTTTCCTTTACAAAACCTGGCGTTTGGCTTAATGTTTTCGGCAAAATAGGCGAAGATGTGAAAATAGTAAACACTATGGCAGATTCTCTAATGAATAACGGTAGACCCTTTACAAAGGCTATGGATATCTTTTCGGGTAACCACGCCGGTGCAATGGGAGTTACCTGTATAATAGTCCTTTTAGCCTGTGCAGGTTTTTTGCTTTACAGAAAAACTATTAATTATCAAATCCCTCTCGGTGTTGTTGTGGGTATAGCTGTAACAGCATTTTTATTCCCGCGTATAACAACCGGAAGATTTGAGTCTATTTGGTTTGAACTCACATCGGGTATGGCTATTTTTGGCGCACTTTTCCTTGCAACCGAACCTGTTACAAGCCCTAAGCACCCTTACGCAAAACTAATCTACGGTTTTTTAATAGGCATTGGAACAATGCTCTTTAGATTTTACGGTAAAATGGAAAACTGCTTGCCGTTTGCGCTTTTAATTGTAAATTCATTAACACCGTTTTTAGATAAAATCGGTATGGCTATTGATAGCTATGTGGATAGAGGATTTAGAAAAGAAAAAACAATAAAATCGGCAGGAGGTGCAAAAAATGCATAGTCCTACCTTTTTAAAGAAAACCTTAAATAACACTAAAAAACTCTTAACAAGGCTTATTTCCGAAAATCCAATTTTAATCGGCGGACTCTCACTTGGTCCCATTGTTGCAATCAGCACCTCGCTTAAAACAGGAGTTTCGCTGTCGTTGACCTTTGCTATAATTTTTGTTCCTATAATTATAATTTCGTCATTCTTGCCGGTTAAGCTTTCAAAAAGCTTAAGACTTATAATATGTTCGCTTTTATCTTGCCTTTTCTTTGTTCCGGCGCTGTATTTTGCACAAACAATATTTCCGGAGGTAAACGATAAGGTCGGCGTTTTTCTGCCGCTTATGGTAGTAAACCCTATAATCTCGTTTAAGTCAGAGCAGATAAGCCGAATAAAAAATAAGCTTTCTCCCGCACTTGAAAGTCTTAAAATTTCATTTGGTTTTACACTTGTAATGTGCACTGTTTCTGTTATTCGTGAGATTATTGGCAAGGGAACGATTTGGGATAAACCAATATTTAATATAAGTGGAAATGTTTCGTTTTTGCTTCCGTTTATGGGCTTTATAATTATTGGATTTCTTGCCGCAGCTGCTAAAAAGGTGCGATTAAAATATTATAATAACGATGAGGAGGCTGAGGGTTAATGCAGGATTTATTAAACTTTTTTGCCGCCGCCGTTATGGCGATATTCATCGAAAACACAATTTTCACACGAGCACTTGGCACAAGCCGTATGCTCGCAGTTGCAAAAAGCCCTAAAATGACCTTTGCTTTTGGCATAAGCATTACAATAGTCACAACCGTTTCGGGCTCTCTTGCTTGGCTTTGTAATTTGTATTTAAAAACTCTTTCATTTAGATATTATATTGAGCCGCTTGTTAATGTAGTAATTTTAACGGTAGTATATTTAGTTTTCTGTATTTTATGTCTTTTGATATTTCCTAAGTTCTATAAGAGAATGAAGCACGTTTTAACCCTTGCAGTTTTTAACTGTGCAACACTCGGCGCACTTTTATTGCCTGCACATAATTCAGTTACGATGGCTGAATCGCGTCTTTCAACCTGGGTAGGCTTCTCGTTTGGAACAGGCATTGCATTTCTAATGGCAACCATATTGGTTTCGGAAGGTATGAGAAAGCTTGAGGCAAGTAATGTGCCTAAAGCATTTAAAGGACTTCCCGCAACCTTAATATATATTGGCATTTTATCTTTAGCATTTTACGGACTTATTGGACACGAGCTCCCATTTTAAAGCTACAGAGGAGATGACACAGTGAAAATCCGCAAAAAAGGATACAAAATCAAAAAATACAACAGAATTTTCGATTCCTCATCGCGTAGGCGCAAAAGACTTGCAGGCAAAATATTTATATATGTTTTAGTTTTTCTTTTACTTTGCTTTATCGGATATAGCATTTCCGAACCGCTTTCTAACTTTTTAAAGGGTGAGAAAACCGATGTAGGTGGTGCTTCAAGCCAAATTTCATCCTTGGATAAAGAGCAAGGTAATATAAGCTCGGGCATTTCTCAAACAGAAACTTTAGAGCAAATAGGCGATGTAAAAATAGCTTACCTTAGCCGCGAAACCGCCAAGGATAGCACAAAGCTCGCACTTTTTGCAGACACAATTAAAAGTAGGGGATATACCCACGCCGTAATTGAGCTTAAAAACACCTATGGAAATGTATTTTATAACAGCAATTTAGAGTCTGTAAAGGCGGTTTCGGCAGTTGATGCATCGGCTATAAATGTAGTAGATGTATTAACTATGTTAAAGCAAAAGGGAATAACACCTATTGCAGAAATAAATGCCTTTAAGGATGTTATCGGCACTAAAAACAGTGAGGCTAAAATCAAGTATGCAGGTAATAGCAGCTGGAGCTGGCTTGATAGGCAAGAGGGCGGAAAGCCTTGGCTTAATCCTTATAGCAGTGCCGCTCAAAAGTATATTACAGATATAGCTTTAGAACTCACCACCCTCGGATTTGAAAACATTATGGTTTCAAGCGTAATGTTCCCCGATGTTAAAACAGGCTCCTATGCCGATTTTGGCGAGATGGCAAACACCGTTTCGCGAGATAGGGCTCTTTCTGACTTTACAGCTTCTCTTAAAACTGCACTCAACAGTAAGGGTGCAAAGCTGATGCTCAGGTTTAACTATAAAGAGGCTATAGATGCAAACAATATAATTTATGGCGGCAAAAATCCTTTAAGCTTTTCGGCTGATGTGTTTGTCCCTGAAGCATCACTTTCTGATTATAGCGGAAGAATAGAGCTTCAAGGAGAGGTTATAGAGGATGCAGCTTTAGATGCTGCACAAACTCTCTCACTTGTTTCAAAGGATATAAAGGCAGTTGCCGGTGATAAAAATTTAACCCTAATTATTTCAGGAAAAACCGATTTAAACGGTAAAACCTACACCGACGCTCAAATAGAGGCGCAAATAAATGCTCTAAAATCGCAGAGCATACAAAGCTATTATGTCTTTGACAGAAACTCAAATTATTAAAATATAAAAGCCGAGTAAAGAAAATTCTTTACTCGGCTTTTAGTTAGCCTAAATATTCAAATCTTTTAAAGGTCTTGCCATCGCGTGTTACTGTTTCCTCAAATTCCTTTAATGGTCTAACCCAAATTTTGCCTTCGCCGTAAAGGGCTTTGTAAACTACAAGTTCATTTAGGTTTTCGCTATCAAGTGCTGTAAATAAAACCTCGTATTCACCGCCTTTAAAATGGCGGTATTTCCCTTTTTTAAGCATTATTTTAAATTATAAGCCTTTATGTAATCTGAAAGCTTTTGCTTGCTGTCAAAAAAGGTTAAGGAAACTGTGTGTTTAACGCTCTCGTTTGGCTTTAAGATTTTGTAATCGTTGTCATTTACTGCCTTTTCTCTGCCGTCAACCCAAGCATTTCCGGGCTCAAGACCCATAACATATCCACCCGAAAGCATATTTTTCCATTGAGTAAAGTGGTCAAGCGTATCACGCGAGAAACGCATTAAAACGCCGATTTCTCTGTTGTGATTGAATAAAATAACAGATGAAAGTCCTTCATCCTCTTTTAAATCAAAGTAATAGCACATTTCCTCATAGTCGGTTTCGGGAGCAGAGGAAAACTTTCTTGTGTCAATGTGATTTTGTGCGTGCTCATTTCTTCCGTAAACGCTGTTTTCATTTGTGAAAACCTCACAGCTTTCATCAAGCAGAGGATAACCGAAGTTGAAGTGATAAAGCTGCATGTGCACTGCATCTTTAAATCCCTTGTTTGTAATAGTATCCTCTAAAACTATTGTGTCACTTGCATATTCATGTGTAATTTTTCTATAAAGTGATAAATTGTCACCAAAGGTTTTGCTGTGGTTCATAACTCCCTCAAAAACTGCCTTGACAGAGCCGTTTTCTTCTTTAATATAGGCGTTATAGTTTTCTGCGGGGATATGTGAAATTCTTCCGTGAAGTCCGTGAGCCTCGCCGTCAACTGTGCAGGGTGAGCCTATGTTTGAAAGGCCGCAGGTTGTAAGTACGCCTGCTGTAAAGCCGCGAAGCCACTCGGCGCCCTCGCTCTCATAATATTCAGGTGCAACTAAACCAACAGGGGAGATGTATGAAACATTAATGCCCTTGTATCTTATTGTAGAAATATCCATACAACGCGATGCCGAAATAGAAAAGCTTAAATTCTCGGAATTGAGTGTGCTTAAAACCATTCCGTCAGCCTTGCCGCCAATGAGCTTTGCTGTTTTAAGGTCGAAAAGCTGTGCTAAATTTCCAATGTAAGGGTTATGTACTGCCTTGTCCATTAAAAACACTCCTTTAAATATATGATAATAAATCTGAAATAATAGTGTTTGAAACTAAAAATCCCTCTTTGTTAAGGGATATATGCTCATAATCTTTTTCTAAAAAGCCTAATTTTTTATAATATTCGGCTCTTTCTAATAGCTTATTGGAAATGTCCTTTTTGAATTTATCCCTAAATTCCTTAAAGATAACCCCTTCACGAAGCCGCAGCTTTAGCATTATGTATTCTTCCTCGCTGCCACCAAAAGAGTCAAACTCATAAGAAACGGGGGAAGCAATAAAATCTTTTATGCTACGCTTGTAATAATAGCGCTCGCCCCTGTAAAAGCCGTGTGCTGCCGCGCCTATGCCTATATATTCCTCACAGCGCCAATATTTTAAGTTATGTCTTGAATATCGAGAGTTTTTTGCAAAATTTGAAATTTCGTAACCTACAAAGCCTCGCTTTGCGAGCTCCTCTGCAAAAAAGCTGTAAAGCTCTGCCGTGAGGTCATCGTCAGGAAGAGCCATTTTGTCCTTGTTTTTGTAAAAAAGCGTGCCCTTTTCAATTTTCAGCATATAAGCCGAAATATGCTCTATATCAAGCGAATCTGCAAAATCAATGCTATTTTTAAGACTTTCTTTACTCTGATTTTCAAGACCTATCATTAAATCAAGCGAAATGTTTAAAATTCCACATTCTTTTGCCGTTTTTATGCATCTTTGAATGTCGCTTTTTGAGTGAAGACGATTTAAAGCTTTAAGCTCGCTCTCATTTGCTGATTGAAGACCCATAGAAAGCCTATTAACGCCAACGTTTTTAAAGGCATAAATTTCCTTGTCTGTCAGCGATTCGGGGTTTGCTTCAAGGGTGATTTCGCAGCCATCTAAAACGTTAAATGAAGCTTTTATTTTTTCTATGACAGTACCTATTCGCTTCGATGTAAATAAATTCGGCGTGCCGCCGCCAAAATATATGCTATCAATTTCCAGATTTTTGTCTGAAAAATGCTCTGTGGCTTTTAATAAAGCGGCTAAATATTCATCTGCCGAGCTTTCATTGTAGCTCACCGAATAAAAGTCGCAGTAAGGGCATTTCTTTAAACAGTAGGGAATATGAATATAAATTCCAATAGCCAAAATAAAACGCCCTCCTTTTTTATAATTTTACCACATAAAAACGCCTTTTTCAATAAAAATATAACTTGGGTGATAAAATGATAAACTGTGAGAATTTATCTAAAATTTATAGCATTGGAAATGAAAAAATAGTAGCACTCGATAATATAAATTTAAATATAAAAAAAGGCGAGTTTGTGTCGGTTGTGGGCGCTTCTGGCTCGGGCAAGTCAACACTTATGAATATTATAGGTGCGCTTGATACCCAAACTAAAGGTAGCTGTAAAATAAACGGAAGAGAAATTTCAAAGCTTAGTCAAGATGAGCTTTCAACCCTTCGCAGTAGATATATAGGCTTTGTCTTTCAAGGCTTTAATTTAATACCAACCCTTACAGCTTATGAAAATGTAGAACTGCCGCTTATCTATAAAAAAGTGCCGCGCGCAAAACGCAAAAAAATTGTCAATAAAGCACTAAAAGAGGTTTCAATGACAGAACGTAAAAATCATCTTCCTACACAGCTTTCAGGCGGACAAAACCAAAGAGTTGCAATAGCCAGAGCGCTCTCGCTAAATCCAAAAATCATACTCGCCGACGAACCTACAGGAAGCCTTGATGTAAAAACGGGAAATGATATTTTAAATCTTTTGATACGATTTAATAAAAAAGGTAAAACGCTTATAATTGTAACCCACGATATGAATGTGGCAAAAAGAGCTGATAGACAAATAGAAATAATCGACGGTAAAATTTGACTATTTTAAAGTTTTATGCTAAAATAATAAGGTAATTTTTTTACAATTTATATTAAAGTGAGGAAAAATTGATGTCAAAGGTAATTATCACTGCAGATAGCACCTCAGATTTATCAAATGAGTTAGTATTAAAAAATAATGTAAATATTGTGCCCCTTTTTGTAAATTTAGGGGATAAATCACTTCGCGATGACGGCGTAGAGGTAGTTCCCGATGATATTTACGAATATGTATCCGAAACAGGCAAGCTTCCTTTTACTTCGGCTAATCCTACAGGACTCTATATGGACGTTTTTACAAAATATGTAAATGATGGCTTTGAGGTTGTTCACTTAAATATCGGCAGTGACCTTTCAAGCTCGTATCAAAATGCCTGCATTGCCGCTGAGGAAGTTGGAAATGTTTATGTGGTAGACACCAAAAATCTTTCAACAGGTAGCGGACATCTCGTTTTAAGAGCCGCTGAAATGGCAGCACAAGGTCTTAGCGGTAAAGAAATTTTTGATAAATTAAATGAACTTGCGCCCAAGGTTGATGCAAGCTTTGTAATTGATAATTTAGATTATTTACACAAGGGCGGCAGATGCTCATCTGTTGCAAAGCTCGGCGCAAATCTTCTTAAATTAAAGCCTTGTATTCAGGTTTTAAACGGAAAAATGGGCGTAGGCAAGAAGTATCGCGGCGATTATAATAAATGTGTTGTAGAATACATAAAGGATAAGCTTTCCGATGTGGATTCTATAGATACAAGTCGTATTTTCGTAACACACACAAAATGTGATGATGCAACCGTAAAGGCTGCTATAGATACAGTAAACAGCTTAATTAAGTTTGACGAGGTAATTGAAACTACAGCAGGCTGCACCATTACAACCCACTGCGGTCCTAACACACTCGGTATACTTTTCTTTAGAAAAGAGAACCTGCAGTAAATTAAGAGGTGTCCATTTTGGCTCATAAGGAAGAAACTTTAAACTCAAAACAAATATTTAACGGCAAAATCATAGAAGTGTGTCACGATGAAGTGTTACTTGAAAACGGCAACACTTCATTTCGCGAGGTTGTATACCACCCTGGCGGAGTTTGCGTTCTCCCGCTTTGCGATAACGGGGATGTAATATTGGTCCGCCAGTTTCGCTACCCTTATAAAAAGGAAATTTTAGAGCTTCCCGCAGGTAAATTAAATAAAGGTGAGAACCCCTTTGATAGTGGTGTGCGTGAGCTTAAAGAGGAAACCGGCGCTGTGGCATCAAAATACACCTTTTTGGGTGAACTTTATCCAACACCGGGGTACTGTGGCGAAATAATTTCAATGTATCTTGCTGAAAATCTTAAGTTTGAAAAGCAAAATCTTGACGACGATGAGTTTTTGGATATTGTCAAAATTCCTTTAAACGAGCTTGTTAACATGGTTTTAAATAATGAAATTTCAGATGCAAAAACTCAAACAGCAGTGCTTAAAACCTATTTGCTTAAAAACAAAAAAAATCGGTGCCTCTAATTTAAGGGGCACCAATTTTTTTTGCAAAGGTAAATTTTGCTTGACAATTTATATTGCATTTGCTATAATACCTAATGTATTGTCAAGTAGTATGACAATATTCCTTGCTCCTTAAAAAAATAAGGGGCCAAAGTCCAAAAGGAGGTGCAGAGAAATGCCGAAGGTAACAGCAAAGTATGAAGCTTTCATAGTTGTCGACAACAGCATAGGTGAAGAAGCTGTAAAGGCTACTGTTGAAAAGTTCACAAACCTGATTTCCGCTAACTCAACTGTTGAAAGCGTTGACGAGTGGGGCGTACGTAAGTATGCATATCTTATTGACGATAAAACAGAGGGCTACTATGTATTATATACATTTGATGCAAAGCCCGAGTTCCCGGCAGAGCTCGACCGTATCTGTAACATTACAGACGAGGTTGTACGCTCACTTATTATTGCGAAATAATATTTTTTCAGGAAAAAATCAGAAAAAAGCTTAAAGAAAGGTGTTTCATTATGTTAAATGTAGTTGTGCTAATGGGCAGACTCACAGCAGACCCCGAGCTTAAAAGAACAGCAAGCGATATCGCAGTTACTTCTTTCAGCATCGCAGTAGACCGCGGAGCAAATAAGCAGGGCGAGCGCGTTGCAGATTTCATCAATATTGTTGCTTGGAGACATACAGCAGAGTTTATATGCAAGTATTTCAGAAAAGGCAGTATGATTGCAATCGAAGGCTCACTTCAAACACGTAACTACGAGGACAAAAATGGAAACAAACGCACTGCATACGAAGTAGTCGCAAATAATGTTTCATTTACAGGAAGCAAAAGTGAAAGCGGCACAGCAGGTGTAGCACCGTCGGTGCCTTTTGATGTTCCCACAACTGCTTTTTCAGCAGGCAGTAATGGAGACTTCGAGGTAGTAAGCGACGAGGACGATGACGACCTCCCATTCTGATTAAAAACTTTTTAACACAACACTTATGTAAAGGAGGATAAACTAATGGAAAGAACAGAGAGAAGCTTCAATCGTAAAAGCCGCAAGAAAGTTTGCGCATTCTGCGTAGACAAGGCTGGAACTGAAATCGATTACAAGGATATTGCAAAGCTCAGAAAGTACATTTCAGAGCGTGGCAAGATTATCCCCAGAAGAGTAACAGGTACCTGCGCTTATCACCAGCGTCAGCTCACCATCGCTATCAAGCGTGCTCGTCATTTGGCACTTTTGCCTTATGTAAACAACTAATCAGCCAAATAGCAGGGCGAAATTGTAACAGTTTTGCCCTGCTTTTAATATGATAGCGTAAAAGACGCCTCTTAAAAGGGAGGTAGATAGCAAAAAAGATTTAAAAATGTACGATAGCGCCAGAATTACAGCGGAGCGGAAAGCAAGGCATAGCCTTGTAACACTGTAATTTGACGAGGAGAGAGGTTTATCGAAGTTTTCGGCGGGTGCCTCTCCGGATGTTCGTTTTCCGAAGAAGCGGAAAATACTTGCATTCGCAGCACTGTTTACAAAGCCCAAAGCGATTTGGCAACAAAAAAGCAGTGAACAAGTGACGGACAACAGAATACATAACTTAACGCTTAATGGATAAAATATCGTTAGGCTTTAGTTTGTTGTCCTTTTTAGGAGAAATTTTATAATGTGTGGAATAGTTGGATATATTGGAAGTAAAAATGCAACAGATATTTTAGTAGATGGACTTAGAAAACTTGAATACAGAGGATATGATTCCTCGGGTATAGCAGTATTTGACAATGATAAAATTGAGGTAAGAAAACAAAAGGGCAGACTTGACGATTTAGAATTTTTTATGACCGAAGCAGGAAGACCCTGCGGCACCTGCGGTATAGGACATACACGCTGGGCAACCCACGGTGAGCCTTCAAACGAAAATTCACATCCCCATAGCGTTGGTATGGTTACAATAGTTCATAACGGAATTATTGATAACTACATTCAAATCAAAGAAAAAATGATTAAAAACGGCTATGAATTTAAGTCGGAAACAGATACAGAAACAGTGGCCGCACTTCTCGATTTTCTTTACGATGGTGATGAAATCAGCACAATTTCAAAGGCTGTTGAGGAAATTCGCGG
>JAFSGZ010000060.1 GCA_017440545.1 Oscillospiraceae bacterium | reverse complement strand
TTCGTACTACGAGCCTGTGGATCAAGGTTTCCGTAATAGAATTCTTCAAAAAACTTACCCATAAAAATAACCTCCTTTAAGTTTCTACAATAATTGTACTTAAAGAAGGCTCGATAGTCGAATGTACGGATATATATTAGTAAAGAAGGGCAAGAAAAAAGAGAGAAGCCTAAACTTCTCTCAATTCTCTTGCCCGCAATGCTCGTACCTTTCGGAAACTGTCCTAAAGTGTACGACGCATTAAATCGGGTCCTTTTGAAAATTTATTCAACTGTTACAGATTTTGCGAGGTTACGGGGCTTATCAACATCACAGCCACGTTTTACCGAGGTGTAATACGCTAAAAGCTGAATGAAAGAGCCACAAACTAAAGGCATAAAAAGGTCATCAATATCGGGGACATAAATAGCAGAATCATAAACGTCGCTTGATATTTCGCTATCCTTTCTTGCCACTAACAGCACCCTCGCGCCGCGTGCCTTAACCTCTTTAATATTACCGAGCATTTTTTCAAAAAGCGGTTTTTGGGTTGCAACAGCTATTACCGGCACACCGTCGGTTACAAGCGAAATGGTGCCGTGCTTAAGCTCGCCTGCGGCATAAGCCTCACTATGAATATAGGAAATTTCCTTTAATTTAAGCGAGCCTTCCATACAAAGATAATAGTCTAAACCTCTGCCGATAAAGAAAAGGTCGTTGCAGGTTAAATTTTTATCTGCTTCATCTTTACAAACGCCATCAAAATACTCTATAGCATCTTTTACTATTTCAGGCATTTTAAGAAGTGAACTTGTAAGATTTTTAGCCTCTAAACCACTTATTTTACCTGCTGCCATAGCAAATCTTATAGCAAGCGCATACATAACTGCACTTTGAACTGTATAAGCCTTTGTGCTGGCAACTGCAATTTCAACACCTGCTCTTGTAAATACAGTAGCATCTGCTTCTCTTGCTATTGTTGAGCCTATCACGTTTACAACGCCAAGGGTAAAGGCACCCTTTTCTTTTGCAAGTCGCATTGCGGCGATAGAGTCGGCGGTTTCTCCCGACTGTGAAATTATCATTACAAGGTCGTTTTCAGTTAAAATAGGGTCGCTATATCTAAATTCCGATGCTATGCAAACATCGACCGATACTCTTGCAAGCTTTTCTATTGCATATTTACCGATTAATCCTGCGTGCATAGCTGTGCCGCAGCCTACAATATAAACCTTGCTAAAGCCGCAAAGCTTTTCGTCGGTTAAGCCGTTTTCGGATAAAAACGGAAGGTCGTTTTTAATTATGGGATTTAAGGTGTCTATTAAAGCTCTGGGTTCCTCGTTAATTTCTTTAATCATAAAGTGAGGGTAGCCGCCTTTTTCTGCCGCTTCTATATCCCAGGTTGCCTCAAAAACTTCTTTTTTAATTGTATTACCCTTTAAATCAACAACGAGCACGCCACTACGCTTAATGATGGCAATTTCATTTTCTTCCATTAAATAATATTTTTTGGTGTGCTTTAAAATTGCGGGGATATCCGATGCAATAAAGTTTTCATCATCACCAAGACCTACAATAAGCGGGCTGTCCTTGCGTATGCTGTAAATTGTATTAGGTTTATTTTTAAAAACTATTCCAAGCGCATAAGAGCCGCGAATTTCCTCAACAGCCTTTGAAATTGTGCTGATTTCATCACCATCGTAAAGAAAATCGAGAAGTGCGGCCACTGTTTCTGTATCTGTTTCCGACTTAAATTCATAGCCGTTTTTAATCATTTTTTCTTTGATTTGA
>JAFSGZ010000059.1 GCA_017440545.1 Oscillospiraceae bacterium | reverse complement strand
TTTTGTTTTTGAGTTTTAGTTTTGGTTGAAAGGGCATAGGAAATTAAAAGAGCACAAACGGCAAATGACAAAACAAGCTTAAAAATAAACGAGAACATATCCTCTGCCACCGCTGACATGAGTCCCTCAAAGGCGGCGTCCGACCTAATTAGTATCGGTACTATTATAAGTACAAGCGGCATGGCGCAGGCTATACCTATCATAACCTTTGCAAAGGAAGAAAGTCCCTCTTTTTCTTTTCTAAAAAGTGAGCGTAGAGTTTTTTCTACATTATCAAATGCTCTACCGAAAGTAGATGTAAATATACTTACAAATGCCTCTACATTTCCCTTAAAAATATACGGCTCACAAAGCGAGTCCATAAACACCGCTGACAGCATAAATATAAGAGAAAGCGCGATAACCTTTAAAAAGGCGTAGTTATAAAACCCAAAGCTGAGGCTTAATAAAAGTGAAAGCAAGCCCGAAAGAGCAGCGAAAGCCGAAATGCGCGTTTTGCGGCTTACTAAATATGAAAGCATAACACCGAAAAACAAAACGTAGCTTATGCTAAAGCCTAAATTAAAGCCGCCCCAGAGTCCGAAAGCAACAAAGCAAAAGGAAACCAAAAATAACAGTGCCGAAAAAATCTTTTCTTTTTTGTTTATTTTAAAATATTCCTTTGGCTTTGGAGCATAGGGCGTAGGGATAGGCTGATTTACTAAATTTACAGCATTTGTGTTTTCCATAATATCACTCCTTAAACTCCAAAATGTCGCCCGGCTGGCAATAGAGCTCTCTGCATATGGCTTCAAGGGTTGAAAATCTTATTGCCTTTGCCTTGCCGGTTTTTAAAATTGACATATTTGCATCTGTAATTCCGACCTTACTTGCAAGCTCTTTAGAGGACATTTTGCGCTTTAAAAGCATTAAATCTAAATTTATTACTATCATAAAACCACCTCTCTTATATAGTAAGGTCGTTTTCTTCGCGCAGGGCTATTGCAGTTTGCATAACATTTTTTACAACACGCACAATTATACCCATAAATGCCGCTGAAGCTGCCACAACCGTTAATGGAATATAGCTTATAGCGCAGTAGCCTGTTAAAATGGCAACTATAATGCAGCACCAGCTAATTACCCTTAAATAAATTATATTTTCTTTTATAAAAACCTTTTGCTTATAAATGTTTAAAAGCATTTTAAAAAGCAGAGTTAAGGTTACTATTCCAAGAACGCAGCCGGGATAAACACAGGCTGAAAGTGTTGAGGCAAGCTCTTTTAAATAAGCCTCGCTTGAAAATCCACGAAAGTCTATATAATACATTTTAAAAAGAATATGCCCAAAGCACAAAAGGCAAATAACAACCACCATAAAAAGCGCTGTTGCGACCATACTTAAAATTGTTGATTTTTTATAAGAGTACATATCCTTCTCTCCTCTCTTTAAGGCTAATATAGCATCAAAATTATCGTTTGTCAATAATTTTTTATTAATTTACAATAAAAAATAACCCGAGGAGCTTATCCTCGGGTTTGATTTTTTAAAATATTAATCGTAATTATAGCAGCCTTCAAACTTATCCCAAGGGATATCGACGGTTTTTTTGCCGCTCATAAGCTCGTTTACGTGCATAAACAAAGGAACGCTTTCTAAATCAAACTCTCCCTTTTTGTGCTTTTCGTAAATTGCCTCTGAAAGAGCCTTGACTGCGCTTGTTGACTCAAGTGTCATACCCTTAAGCTTTTCCAAAACCTCGTCGATTGTGTGTCCTCGACCAAGAAGCACGCCGACCTCGCGGTTTCGTCCGCTTTCAACTGTAATGTACAAATCCGACACGCCGTAAACTAAGTTATCTGACGAGCCGCCAAAGCTTTTAATTATAATTTTCATTTCTCTTATGCTCTGGGCAAAAAGTCCCGACTGGGCGTTATAGTGCGGGCGACAGCCTATTCCCTCTGCTGCCTCGGCAACACCCGTTGACATTGCAACTGCAAGTGCATAAATATTTTTAATTGCAGAAGCAAGCTCCAATCCGCCAACATCGGTGGTGGTGCTTATATGATAATATGAGGTGTTTAAAAGTGATTTTATTTTTTGAAGAGTTTCATTATTATAGCCGCAAATTCCTATAAATGTGTTGTGTCTTGCGGCAAGCTCATAGCTTATACAAGGACCGCCGATAGCGCAAAATTCAATTCTTTTGTCGCAAGCGTCGGTGAAATAATCAACAAATGAGCAAACCTCGCCGTTTCCGAGACTTTTAAGTCCCTTTGTTACAAGCAAAACGGGAATACCGCTTGGAATGAGCTTTATTATATCATTTAAAAACCATTCAACACCAAAGCTGCTGATACCTGCAACGATAAGGTCGCTTCCCTTTAAAATTTCTTCTGTATCCTCTGTTTGATAATAGCTTATGCCATCGGGAAGATATTTTTTTAAGGCTATATGAAAATTATCCTTTCTAAGCCTTTCAATTATTTCTCTATCATACAAAGTGCCTATCAAATGGACGTCGTGCCCGTTGTCGCAAGCAGGAAATGTTATTGTGCTTCCCATAACACCGGCACCTATTATTGTAATCTTTGCCATTTATTTGCCTCACTTTTTTTAGGTTTCTTTTACTTTATTATACATTCATTTTTTCTCAAAATCAATCTATTTTTAAAACATACTGAATATAAGCTTATTAACTATACATATTGCCATTCCAAGCAGCAGCGGAAGGAAGAATGAAACCAGTGTCCACTTAAGGCTGCCTGTTTCTTTTTTTATGGTAAGCAGGGTTGTAGAGCAGGGGAAATGAAACAGGCAAAATACAAGTGTGTTAACTGCGGTTAAAACACTCCAACCGTTATTTACAAACAGCTCCTTTATAGATGCATTTGAAAGGCTATCCTCGATAACGCCGCCAAAGGAATAAATCATAACTATGATAGGGAGCACTATTTCGTTTGCGGGAAAGCCTAATATAAAGGCTGTGAGAACTGCTCCGTCAAGTCCTAAAAGCTCTCCTACGGGATTTAAAAATTCTACCACATACATAAGTAAACTTTTGTCATAAATACTTGTATTTGCCAAAATAAATATCAAAACGCCCATTGGGGCGGCGGCTATAAGTGCTCGAAAAAGAACTGACACCGTTTTTTGCGAAATTGACTGCCAGATTGTTTTTAAAACAAGCGGCCGTCTGAAATCAGGAAGCTCTAAAACAAACGAGGAAGCTTCTCCCTTTAAAAGCGTTTTGGAAAGGATAGAGTTTACTATAAACGTAAAGATTATAGAAACTACAACGCAGAGGCTTAAAAAGGCAGCCGACACAAGCGAGCTTTTTGACCCTGTGCCCAAGAACATTGTTATTAAAAATATTAAAAACGGAAATCTTCCGTTACACGGAACAAGCGAGTTTGTTATTATTGAAAGTATTCTTTCACGTGGCGAGTTTATAATCCGCGCCCCTGTAACGCCAACGGCATTACAGCCAAAGCCCATACACATTGTTAGTGCCTGCTTGCCGCAGGCGCCGGTGGCTTTAAAGGGCCTATCAAGGTTAAAGGCTATTCGCGGCAAAAAGCCAAGCTCTTCAAGAAGTGTAAAAAGAGGAAAGAAAATAGCCATAGGCGGAAGCATTACAGACACTATAAATGCCGTTGTGCGAAAGGCGCCAAAGCAGATTAAATCCTTTAAAAACGGCGGAGTGTTTAAAAGGCTTAAAAAGCTTTCAAGATACCCCTCGGCTATGGAAAACAAATTAGATAGCATTTGCGATGGGTAGTTTGCACCTATTATGGTTAGGTAAAACACCGTCATTAAAAGAAGCAGCATAGCGATAAGGCCAGAAAATTTACCTGTAAGGATTTTGTCTATTTTAAGCATTTTATCCTTTTTTTGCTCTTTTGTTATAACCCCCTCTAACGCCTCATCTGCCCTTTTAAAAAGCGCTGATACTATATCGTCCTTTATTTCATTAGGACTCATATTAGCTAAAAGTCGGGCGGTTTGCAAATCATTTTTAATGTCTTTAGTAAGTATTTTTATATTAAGCTCTTTTTCTGCCTTTAATATAAGCTTTTCTTCACCCTCTAACAGCTTTAGTGCTACAAATCGGGGGTTTATTTTTTTTTGGCAGAGCTTTTTTAAAGGCGCTTCTAAAAAGGTTACGGCACGCTCTAAATTTTTAGGGTAATTAATTTTAAGATATGGGCGCTCGGAAAAGGCTATGGTTCTTTCTATTTCAGACACAAGTGGGATTAATGTTTTCTTTTTATGGGCGCAGATACCTACAACAGATACACCTAAATTTTGAGAAAGCCTTTTCAGGTCCACTTTAATTCCCTTTTTTTCTGCCTCATCAAGTAAATTTACGCATATTACAACGCGCTTATTAATTTCAAGTATCTGAAGTGCTAAATTCAGGTTTCGCTTTAAGGACAGCGCCGAGCAGACAACAACGGTGCAACCAATTTTATTAAACAGCAAAAAGTCCCTTGCGATTTCTTCCTCTTTTGAGAGATTTAAAAGTGAGTATGTTCCGGGCAGGTCAGCAAATTCTAAATTCTTATTATAAAATCTACTTTGTGACAGCTCGTTTGAAACGGTTTTACCCGTCCAGTTGCCCGTGTGTCTGTGTTTTTTGGTAAAGGCATTATACAGCGTGCTTTTTCCGACATTGGCGTTGCCCGAAAGGGCAACAGTTATAAGCTTTTGGCTGTTTTTTGTTATAGTTTTACTCATAATCTTTTTCTACCTCAACCAAAATATTATCGCTGTCTTTTTTTCTTATGGCAATTACATTATCGCGAATTAAGTAGGCTACAGGGTCGTTAAAGGGGCTATTATAAAGCCGCTTTACAATTTCACCCTTTATAAGCCCTATATCTAAAAATCGTCGGCGCATATCGCCGTTTATATTCACCTTTACAACCCTTGCGGTTTTAAAAGGTTTAATATTTGAAAGCTTTGTTATTTCAAGCATACAAGGCACACCTTTTATATTAAATTTTAGATTACTTCAATTTACGATATGCCTAAAATAATTTTTTAGTTACTCCTTTAGAAAAGTGCAAAAAAATTTTAAGATTGTTCATTTCAAAAGTCGGCTTTTTTATTGACTACATTTCTAATTTGCGATATTATTAATATAAATCAGTATAAATGAGGTGTTTATATGTTAAAGCTTAAACTAAACGGTGTAGACGGCGAAATTTTAAACGCTGTTTCCCTTTTATGCGACGAGTATGATTTTGCACTTTCAAGCGATGGTCTTAATGTTGATGTAAAAAATGTTTCGGGCAGCGATGTTATCGTTACATTAAAAGACGCAAACGCCACCATTATTTATGACAAAACAAGCCACTTTTTCCGCGCACTCGGTTTATTAATCGAAGGTATTCGCGATGGAGAAAATGAACTTAATATTTCTCAAAAGCCCCGCTTTACTTCAAACGGTCCTATGTTTGACGTATCGCAGGGTAATGCTGTAATTAACCTTAAATCTATAAAAAAGGTTATAAGACAGCTCGCTGTTATGGGTATGGACACCCTTATGCTTTACTGTGAGGACAGCTTTGAAATTGAAACCGAGCCATATTTTGGCTATATGCGTTCAAAATACAGCTATGATGAAATTAAAGAGCTCGACGATTATGCATATATGTTTGGTATTGAGCTTGTTCCCTGTGTTCAGACACTCGCTCACCTCCCCGATGCACTTAAATGGGCTTGCTACAGAGAATACCGCGAGGACCACGAGTGCCTCTTAGTTGGTGACGACCGTACCTACGCTTTGATAAGAAAGATTTTAACCGATGGTACTGCTCCTTTCAGAACAAAGAAGGTTCACATTGGTATGGACGAGGCTTGGCGACTTGGCCGTGGACAATATCTTACCTTAAACGGATATGTTGACCCCATTAAGATTATGGAGCAGCATCTTGAAAAGGTTATGGAAATTGTAAACGAGCTTGGGCTCGAGCCTATGATGTGGAGTGATATGTTCTTTAGACCATACAGCCCCAATGGCAACGGCTATTACATAAAAGAAGCGCTTCCCCAAAGCGTAATTGATATGGTTCCTGACAACCTCAGACTTATCTATTGGGACTACTACAATCACGAGCAGGAAGTTTACGACAATATGGCAGCTCAGCACGCAAGATTTAAGGCAAAACCCGTTTTTGCCGGCGGTGTTTGGACCTGGGTTGGTTATGCTCCTCACTGGGATACAACCTTTGTTACAACCGAGCGTGCACTCAGAGCCTGCAAAAAAGAGGGTATCACAGATATTCTTGCAACAGTTTGGGGAGATGCAGGAACAGAGTGCTTATTTAACACATCTATGTTCGGTATTGCACTTTTTGCCGAAGCAGGCTACTGCGAAGAGCTTGATTACGACTATTATAAAAAGCGTTTTGAGTTCTGCACAGGTGCAAATTACGACGACCTATATGCTCTTATGGCTCTCGACCGCGTTCCCTCAACACGAGAATGCTCAGGCGCTAACCCCGCAAAATATCTTATGTGGCAGGACGTTTTAACAGGTCTTTTCGACAAGAATATCGAAGGATTAGAGCTAAGCGAGCACTATTCAAAGCTTCACGAGAGACTTCTTGAGGCTCGCGGCAGAAACGGCTGGTACAACAGTATGATTGAAATGAACATCGCCCTTTCTGATGCTCTTTCTGTTAAAGCCGAGGCAGGCCTTAAGCTTACAAAGGCATATAAGGACGGCGACAAGGCCGCACTTATTGATATGAAGGACAATTATCTCCCCACAGTTATTGAAAAGATTAAAAAGCTTCGTTTAGTTCACTTTGACTGCTGGCTTGAGCTTTACAAGCCTATCGGTTGGGATATAATTGATATGCGTTATGGCTCAATCATAGCAAGAATTGACTCAGCTATCCGTCAAATCGGAATGTACCTTGACGGCAAGCTTGATAAAATTGAAGAGCTTGAGCAGGAAAGACTCCGTTACAATGGTTTTGAAACGCTTCCTCACCAAAACTATTTCGGCAAAACAATTACCTCTTCGAGAATTGTTACCGTTCTTTAAAATTAAAAAGGACACCGCTGCAGCGGTGTCCTTTATTTTTTTAATCAAACTGCGAATTAAACAGCGAGCTGTAAAATCCACCCTTTATCGAAAGAAGCTCATTATGAGTTCCTTTTTCAATTACGTTACCGTCCTTTACAACTAAAATAAGGTCGGCGTTTTGAATGGTTGAAAGTCTGTGAGCTATAACAAAGCAGGTTCGGTTTTCCATTAGCTTATACATAGCCTCTTGTATCTGCTTTTCTGTTCGCGAGTCAACATTTGAGGTTGCCTCGTCTAAAATAAGCATAGGCGCATCGGCAAGCATTGCCCTTGCTATTGTTATAAGCTGTTTTTGTCCCTTTGAGATATTTACGCCATCGTCTGACAAAACTGTGTTATATCCGTCGGGAAGTGAGTTTATAAACGAGTCGATTTTAGCCGCCTTTGCCGCCTTTACAACCTCGTCCATTGTGGCATTTTGCTTTCCGTAGGCTATATTATCAAAAACAGTTCCGTGAAACAGCCAGGTGTCCTGAAGCACCATTGTGTAGGCACGTCTTAGGCTATCTCTTGTCACAGAATAAATGTCGTGGCCGTCAACCGTGATACTTCCGCTGTCAATATCATAAAAGCGCATAAGCAGATTTATTATTGTAGTTTTACCTGCACCCGTTGGGCCTACTATTGCAATAATAGAGCCTGCCTTTGCCTTAAAGCTTAAATCCTTTATGATGGTTTTATCCTTTTCGTAGCCAAAGCTTACATTTTTAAGCTCAACCTCGCCCTTTACATCTTTAAGCTCGATGGCATTTTGGCTATCGAGCGGCTCGGGCTCGGCATCAATTATCCTAAACACCCTCTCTGCCGCAGCCATTGCCGATTGAAGCTCGCTTATAATATTTGCAAGCTCATTTATAGGCCCTGCAAAACGGCGTGAATAGATAATAAATGATGAAACGCTTCCTAGGCTTATAACTAAATATGGAATAGGATTTTGGGTGTTTGTAACTGTGTAAAGATATAAAAGTCCGCCCAAAACCGAAATAAGTGCCAAAGACACATTGTTTATAAAGTTTACCGAGGGTCCTATTACGCAGCCGTGATAATCAGCATCGTAATAAGCGTCTACCGTTATTTTATTTTTGTTGTCAAAACGCTGTATTATTTTATCCTCTCGGCTGTATGCCCTTATGCTTTTTTGTCCCGAAAGCATTTCCTCGGCATAGCCGTTAAGCTCACCGATTTTACCCGACCTTTTTCTAAAATACGGCTTAATTTTTTTGGTTTTATAGGCTGTAAATAAAAGTGATACGGGGATAGTAAATAAGAATACCGACAGCATTACGGGCGAAATAGAAAGCATCATTATAAACGAGCCTATTACGCTGACTAAGCTTGCGCCTATCTGAATTAAATCGTTTGACAGAGAGGCGTTTACTGTGTCAATATCATAGGAAATATGGCTTATAATATCGCCTGCGGCGGTTTTGTCAAAATAGCTGACGGGAAGATATGTTAGCTTTGAGAAAAGCTCACGGCGCATAGTGTAGGTAATCTTTTGGCTTAGGTTTACCATTATTATTGAGTTTAAATAGGAAAGCAGTGCCGAAATCACATACATTACAAGCATCAATGCGCAATAATAAAAAACTGCGTCCATATCAACACCGTTAGGGCCTGACAGGGCATCTATTGCCATACCAGAAAGCCTTGGTCCCCAAAGAGAGAGCACATTTGCCACAATCATAACGACTACTGCCGATAAGAATAATAGCTTGTGCGAAATTAAATACTTAAAAAGTCTTAAAATTAAAACCTTTTTCTTCATTTTCTTTTTAGGAGGATTATTCTTATTAGTCAACTATGGCACCTCCCAACTGTGAATCGCTAATCTCTTTATAAAGCTCACAGCTCTCTAAAAGCTCGCTGTGACTGCCCAAGGCCTCAATTTTACCCTCATTTAGAACCATTATAATATCAGCGTTCATAATTGCGCTTACTCTTTGTGCGACTATAACCCTTGTAATGTCCTTATAGTTTTTATCAAGCTCGCGGCGCAAATTAGAATCGGTTTTATAGTCAAGCGCCGATGATGAGTCGTCTAAAATTAAAAGCTCGGGCTTTTGGGCAAGGGCTCTTGAAATTAAAACTCGCTGTTTTTGTCCGCCCGAAATGTTTGTGCCGTTTGAGGTTAGGTTGTGCTCAAAGCCGTCCTCTAAATTCTCTATAAATTCATAAGCCTGAGCCGAAACGGCGGCAGCCTTTATTTTATCCATATCTAAATCTCTTGCAAAGCTTATATTTTCGCCCAGAGTGTCGTTATAGATAAAATCGTTTTGGCGTACAATTCCGATTTTAGAATGAAGCTCTTTTAAGCTGTAGCTTCTTATATCCTTGCCGTCTATAAAAATATTTCCGCTATTCACATCATAATAGCGCATAATAAGCGAAATTACGGTGGTTTTGCCGCTTCCCGTTGCACCTATTATGCCGAGGGTTTGCCCCTTCTTTAAATTGAAGCTTATATTTTCAAGGTTGTTTTTTATGTTGTTATAAGAGAAATTTACATTTCTGAAAACTACATAACCGTCTTCTAAGGCTGTTGGCTTTTCTGCCTCATTTTTAGGTATGGGAAGTAGCTCTTCTCCCATATTTAAAACCTCTTCAATTCGGTTTGCCGAGGCGATACCCCTTGACATCATTGTGAAAATTCGAGTTATTACCATCATTGCATTTGTAATTATGGTAAAATACGACATAAAGGCGATAATTGCGCCTGCCTCGCTAACCCCATCTCTAACCCTTAAAGCACCGACCAAAATAACAGCGGCAAGTCCGCAGTTTAAAAAGAGTGTCATTAAGGGGTTTGTGAGTGCCATTGTGAGATTTGCCTTTTTTTCGGTTTTAATAAGGTCTTTATTGGAATTATCAAATCTGTTTCTCTCAAAGGCAGTTTTAGAAAGCGCTTTTATAACCCTTACGCCGCCAGAATTTTCTCTTACCACCCTTGTCATAGCATCAACCTTTTTTTGTACATTGGTAAACATGGGTATGCCCTTTTTAGAAATGTACAAAATACTGAGAGTAATAAAGGGAAGTGTTGCAACCATTACAAGAGTTAAAACGCTGTCGAGCGAAAGGGTGATTAAAATACCGCCTATTAATAGAATTGGCGCTCTTACACCTATTCTTTGAATCATACCGACAACGTGGTGCACCTGAAAGGTGTCTGAAGTGAGACGCGATTCTAAGCTGGGTATTCCCACTTCATCAATTTGCTTTGACGAAAGATACATAACCTTTGTAAAAAGGTCGTGCCTTAGCTTTTCGGTTGTATCCCTTGCAACGCGGGAAGCTATTCTGTTAGCTATTATGTTTCCTACAACTGCTACAACAGAGCAGACTATCATAACTCCTCCCCAAAAGAGTATTTCATTTAAATTCTCTCTTGGTACAACATCATCAATTATAAGTGCGAGAAGATAAGGAAGCGCCAAATCCATTAAGGTGCCTATTATTTTTATAACAAGTCCACCTGTCATAGTAAGCGCAAAGGGTTTTAAATATTTTATAAACAAATTCATTTTACACCCTCCTCGCAATTATCTCTCATCTCAGCGTAGTCCTCTGCCTTTTTTACAACCTTTTGAAGTGATTTAAGAAAAGACTCCATCTCGTTTTCATCTAATGCAGAGGTTATGTATTCATTCCATTTAAAAACGCTATTTTTTACATCACTAACCGAGTCTTTCCCCTTTTGTGTTAAAAAAACCGAAACCGAGCGTCTGTCGTTTTCATTAACCCTTCTTTCAACATAGCCCGATTTTTCAAGCTGCGCAAGATGTCTTGTGACCCCGCTTTTGTCAACGCAAATTTCGCGCGAAATTTGCTCTTGGGTAAGCCCTGGATTTCTATTTAAAACAAGTATATAATTTTGAAGGCAGGCGCGCAGCTCTTTGTTCTCTATATGGTCGTTTCTGAACATAGAGGCGCATCTGTTTATTATGCCTATCTGCCTCGATATAAAATGCATATTTTTTCTCCCTTTTAAAAAATTAGTTGCATATGCAACTTTTATAATAGTATTTTACCATAAAATAACATTATGTCAACGAGGTAGCGCAAAATATGCAAATTTATTAATATTGTGCATTTTGTTTTATAAAAAGAATTATTTTTCTTGCTTTTTGTCAATTACAAAATTTGTTTTTTTGTGGTAAAATATAATATAATTAGACAATTTAAAAAATTGCGGAATAGGGATGGGTGAAATATGTACAAGGTTGGAGATAAGGTTGTTTATGCCACAACCGGAGTGTGTGAAGTTGAAAAAATCGAAAACAAGCAGTTTGGCAATATTTTTAAAAATTATTACATACTAAAGCCGCTTTTGCAGCCTATTTCAGCAGTTTTTGTTCCGACCGATAATGAAAGATTAACCTGCAAAATTCATCCTGTTTTAACACGCGAGCAGTTTGATAATGTTTTTGAAAATTATTCAAAATGCGAGGATGTTTGGGTTGATGAAGAAAATTTAAGACGAAGCCTATTTGACGAAATCCTCATCACAGGCGAGCGCGCACACTTAATTTCTATGATTAGAAATCTGCACAAGCATCAGCAGTATCAGTTTTCAAACGGTAAAAGACTCCACCTTGCCGACGAACGCCTTTTAAAGCTTGCTGAAACCATTCTTTTTGATGAGATTAAGTATGTTTACTCAATCGAGCAGGATGAGGTTATAGAATTTTTAAAGAAAAAACTCAATTTAATAGAATTTTAAAATAAAATGCCACCGACCTTTTGGTCGGTGGCATATTTTTTAGGTTCTTGCAGCTGCAAAGGTGTTCATATTTTCTATAAAGAATGTGTCACCTATATACATTGTTTTGTTATCCCAGCTGCTTTGGCTGCAGCCGTGGCTGCAAGCCGATTCGTGTTGCCAAATTTGAAGTGTACTGTAGTTTTCAATAAACCAGCTCTTGCCTTTAGCAGCAGGATAAGCCTCAAAAGGAATTATAAGCCAGCCGTCAACCTCACCTGTTATTCTGATGCCGCTATTATAGGTAACATCAGAAATTGTGCCGGTTGCTTTATCTATAAACTTTAAGGGTGCCGAAGCAGCATTTGATGTACGACTTCCGTCAACATAAACATCTAATGCCGACATTTGCGTTTCTTCTCCGCCCGATATTTTAAGTCTTACAGCCATTCCCATAAGATTTTCGGTGTTAATGCCTGCGGGGATACCCTTTGCAGAGGCAGGTCTGTCGCGATATGTTGCAAGCGACTTGAACATTACATAAGACTCGCCATCATTATTTCTAACCTCAGCAAAGCGTTCGCCGTTTATATCCTTTAGGTGAATATATCCGCCCGACATAAATGCGGTGTCCTCGCGGTTTCTTGCTGAACGCTCGTGAGCGGTGCAATAGTCGCTTGAAAGCACCTCTAAATCGGTGGGGATTTTTACAGCATAGCTTGCGGTGTCGTTAAGGCCCGAAGCGTAAGGGTTTTGAGCTAATGTAGAAATTACAAAATCCTTATATCTTGTGCCGTTTGTTTCTTTAACTCTAATGGTGTAGGGGGTGTTAACTGTAAGGTTATCAAACAAGCCGTCTGTTTCATAGGTTACGCCGCCGTCAATAGAGTAGCTCATACCCTCATCTGCATTATAGCTTATAGAGGTTTGAGTTTTCTCTACTATATCGATGTTTCCAAAAGGAACATCCATAGCAGGAACGGTGTAGGTGGTGTCAAATTTATTTTTTAATGCCTTTATCTGATTTGAAAGACCTGTCCACTTTTCAGCATCGGTGTACATAACCTGCTCACCTGTTGTTCTGCTCTTAACATCTAAATAGTAGCTAAGTCCCTTTTCGTTTGTGTTTGAGGTAGAGTTGAAATAGGTGTAGAGCATAAGTCCACCCGGTTTTGCGTGCTCATAAAGCATATCCTCAAAGAAGCTTATATTCTCACTTGACATTCCCTCGTCTGCGCGGGTTTCTGTGTAAAGCCATGTGGTATAAGTTCCGGGGTAGAACCATATATTTGTATCGTGGTCAAGCTTTGACATAAGCTTTGCATGAATCCAGCGATAGTAATCCTCTGCAGTTTTAAAGCCTACGCCGCAAAGGCTTGAAAGATGATTTCTTTGCTGCAGGTCGTTTATAGCAAGGGTTCTTAAGTCGTAAGAATAGTTATCCCAGCCTGCGTCGGTTACATACTCAAGTGCGCTTGCTTCTATTCTCTCGCCTGAAAATTCAACTTCGTCAACAAGGGGAGCAAATCCAAAAACAGGGAAGTTTCTCTTGCCCCATTTTTCATAAAGGGTTTTGGTCATTAGATGGAAGTCTGCATTGGTCATTCCGTTCAGATACGGCTCATCCCAATAAAAGCCCTTTAATAAATCAAATGCGCCCTTTGCACGAATTTTATTAACTGCTGTCTCAACATTTGCCATATAAGCTTCAATGGTTTGAACATCGCTGTAAAAACGCTGTGCAGAGAACCAAATTGAGCAGTTATATTCAACAGCTAAATCAATCATATCCTCAAAGCAGGCTTCTGTGCCCGAGAGGAAAAGGGTGTTTACATAGCCACTTGCAAGCACATCTTCAACTTCGTTTAAGCGTGAAGCGTTGTCTGTGCCGTAGTTTGTAGCAAAGTGTGAGCTAAAGTGGAACATTCCGAGTCCCAAAGGCTCTGCACCCTCTGTGGTTGCTGATACAGGTGTAAAGACATTAGTTTCGGGTGTGTAGGTGTGTCCCTGTGAATGAACAGATACAAAGGTGTCCATATTTTCAACAAACAGAGCGTCACCTACATAAAGCTTTTTATTAACCCAGCTACTCTGGCTGCTGCCGTGTGAGCAGTTTTTGCCGTGCATCATAAAGCTAAGTCCGTTATAGTTTGCTCTAAGCCAATCTGCAGTTACTGTGCTGCCATTTCCCCAAGCAGTGATGGGAATTAAAAGCCAGCCATCAAAATCGCCTGTAAATCTAAGTCCGTCATTATAAAGCGAGGAAGTGACGGTGCCTGTGTTATAATCAATAAACTTGATGTTGTTTCTTGAAGCAGCATTTGAAGTTCTTGAGCCGTTTAAATAAACATCAAAGGCTGACATTTGTGTGTCATAACCGCCCTTACCTGCAACTCTTATTGCAATAGCGGTGGTTTTGCTTAAATCAATTTGAGTAGGTACGCCCTTTGTAAGACCGTTTTTGTTGTAATCCTGATATACATATCCGCCGGTGTAAATAGTGTTGGAAGCGTCGGCATTGGTTTTAACGTTAATCTCAACTGCCGAGTCACCGCCGTTTATGGTGCCAATATGAAGTGCACCGTTGTTGTTATTTGTAAACTCGCCGTTTATATTATTGCGCGAGCTTTGAACGTGGGGATATGCGCCATCGCCGATAGAATATCCAAGCCAAGCCTTATGCTCAGGCACATTTAAGGCATAGTAGCCTGTATCATTGTTTCCCGATGCATAAGTAATATTAGCTCTTCTTGCCGAAACAAAGCTGTTTATATCTTCAATAAAATACTGGTCGCCCACATAAACCTGTTTGCCGTCCCAGTTACTTGAGGTTTGTCCGTGCGAACAGCTTGTGCTGTTGTGAAGCATAAAGCCGATACCTGTGTAATTATTTCTTAACCAAGTAGCTGTTACTGCGCTGTTGTTGTAGGTTGTGAACGGAATAATCATATATCCGTCAAGCTCACCTGCGGTTTCAAAGCCGTTTTTACCGGTGTGTCCACTCTGCGGTAAAAACTCCGAGAGCACACCTGTTTTACTATCTAAAAACTTAACCTTGTCGGTTGTTGTGTTTGTGCATCTGTTGCCATTTATATAGATATCAAAGGCTGAAATTCTTAAGTCATTTGCGGGGGTCTTAATTTTAAGTCGGATTGCAAGAGCAGTCGCGCTTTCTATATCAATTTCCGAGGGGATGCCCTTAGATAGACCGTAAAGTCTTTGTGCTGCATTAAACGAGCAGTTTCCTTCAAGCCCGCTTTTTACAGTAAGCTCTACAAAGTGCTCACCGCCTTCATGCAAAAGATTTACATATCCACCTGAATACCCGAGCTCGCCTTGAGGCGAATAACCCACTGCGCTATTTGTCCATACCCAACTGTTAGATAAAGTAGATGATGTTTCGGGGACTTTAAATGCATAGCTTGCGCTATCATTTAGTCCTGAGTCATAGCTGTTTTCAGCAAGAGCAGTTGTGCCGAGTGCGCTTGATAAAATAAGCACAGCCGACAAAATTCCCGATACAATCTTTTTCATAGCATCTTTCCTCCTAATTTTTTAATTTCTTTTTAAACTCAAAATACATTTTCTTTTCTGTTTCATTTTTGTGCCTATGTAGCTTGTCTACCCGTTTTTAGCACCTCTTAAAGCTTTGCATTTTAAATTTAAGTTTTTCACTTTCTGGGACTTTTTAGGCTTTATCTTTAAAAATTTGGGCCCTAAATTTGTTTTTTAAAGCTTAAAAGTCCAACAAGCCTCCTTTCCATTTTCTTGTTTCCAAAATCTTAACATACGAAATTATGTTTGTAAATAACAAATTTTGACATTCCACTAATTTAAAAATTTTAACTTTTTCTTGTGTATATCTCACAGATATTTCTAACTTTTCCGATTTTTTATGTCAATTTTCGACAATAATCGACAAATTTTAAGAAAAAAGCAGAATTATAAAGTAATTTGTAGAAAGCTGTCGAATAGATCTCTAAATAAAATCAAATTCGAGCAAGAAATTTAAATTAAAAAGAGATAAAAAACTTGACAAGTAAAAGTAACTGTGATAATATATATAAGCGTCTTAAAGACGAAATACCTTTGCGCTGTTAGCTCAGTTGGATAGAGTGTTTGGCTACGAACCAAAAGGTCAGGGGTTCGAATCCCTTACAGCGCGCCAAAAAGAGAGCAATAACCCTTGTGGTTAGTGCTCTTTTTTTGTTATTTTTGAGAGATTCGAACCCTGAGAGGGCACCGAGCGTTAAACAAAACAGTTCAGTGAACTGTTTTGTAGCAAGGTGGTGCGCAGACGGGTACTGAAAGGCTTTGCCTTTCGGTCGTCAAGCAAACAATACGCGTAAGCGGATTCATCCCTTACAGCGCGCCAGAAAAACCGACTTGTTTCGACAAGTCGGTTTTTCAACTAAATCCACCCTTTCGGGTGGGTGAAATATTATAATGTTTTCAAACAAGGTATTTTTGAGAGAAAATATATATGAAATAAAAAACAGCACCCTTTTCCATATACGGAATTGGGTGCTATTTATCTTTTCTACCAATAAAATAATCTGCAGATACTTTATAAAAATCGCAAAGCTTTATTAAATCCTCTATTTTAAGTTCGGCACGACCTGTTTCAATATGATTGTAGCCTTGCTGGGATTTGTTAATAATTTTTGCAACTTGTAGTTGTGTTAAATCATTATCTTCACGTAATGCTCTCATTCGTTCTCTATAATCCATAAAATATCACCTCTTTGCAAGTACATCATACGATACTCACAAACTGAGTATTGACATTTACTCAAAGATTGAGTATAATTTAATAAAAATTAAATATGAGGGTCTTTTATGGAAGTTACTAGAATAGAAAAAATGGTTTCTATTGCGTTAATAATGCATAGATATAACTATGAAATAAATGAAACTATTAATAGTCGAATTAATAATTATAGTTTCCAAGCAAACACTAGTATCACGAATAATGATAACTGTATAAAAATAAGTACTGAAACAAATATTAAGAGGGTGTATAATGTTTTGTTTTTATTCCCCGATGGTACGTCGAAATTAGACTTCGAATTTAACTAACAGTTATATCGAAAGAGCAACGCCCCAGCTATAAAAATATATTTTGAACTCTGTGTTGATTACATTCATTTTTTATGCTATGTTTTTATATTAAAAAACCTCAAGAACAAAGTCCTTGAGGCTTTTTGTTTTATACTGCGTTTTATATAAGTGACATATTAAAATTAAACCTTATATTTTTTTCTGACAGCTTAAATTCTTTATCCAAGCTGGCGCCGCAAGAATTTGAGCCTATACCCGATTGCATATAATCGACTCTCACATAGGTTTTTTGAGTTTTTACAAGCTCATCTGTGTGCATAGCTTTTGTTAGCTGCTTTGAGCTATAACAGCCAACATTACAGTCAAAGCTTAAATCGGACTCAAATCTAATCTTATTTATGCTAAGCTGTTTTGTTCCTGTGTGGTTGCCGTGCTCCTGAGGTAAAACATAAGGCACATATTCCTTTTCGGCGCTTGAGTTATACAGATTAATGCTTGAGCCGTGGTGCATATCGCAGTAGCTTTCATACGGGCCATAGCCAAAATAGCTAAAATTGGCGTTTTCCATCGGCATTGAAAATTCAAGTCCAAAGCGTGGAAGCCAAACTGCATTTTCACGAACATTTCCGTCAAAGTTAAACTCAATTCTGCCGTCTTCAAAAACGGTGACATTATATGTGTATCTCATATATGGCGCGCGGGATACACCACTCAGTGAGCCTTTTACACTTACAGTACCGTCATTTACAAAACATTCGTAAACCTTGCTAAAAGCACAATCAAGATTTTCGCCCTGCCAGATGTTATAATTACCCCAAAATATTTTCACATTAACGTCATTATCTATGGGCGCTCTCCAAGCGGTAAATTCCATTTTGTCAGCTAAATGCTCTATGCCGTCAACCTTGATGCTTGTAAAGTTTCCGTAGTGCTTTGAAAATACATATTCAAAACGCTCGCCCTTAAAAATGAGCTCATGCTCACTTATTGCAGGGCTTACCTTTACATCAGAGGATTTATCTTTAATATAATTAGCTTCAAGCTCGTGCTGTGTTAGTGCAATCTCTTTGCCATCTTTATAAAGTCTGCAGGTTACATAAGCTCCTAATTTACAGCTTATATTTTTGGGCATTTCAATTTCGATTTCTGCAGCCTTATGCGCCTCTACATCTAAAGACAAGCTACATTTATTTACCGTTTGCCCATCGACCTCAACGGCATATACAAGCTCACATTCGTTAAGATTTGTAAAATCAAAGCGGTTGTATACAGTTAAAATATTGCCATTGAGCTCTGTGTACATTGGCTGATATGCCGCTTTAATCTCATAGGTGCCGGCTTTATAATCACGGTTTGCAAAAACCATGCCGTCACAGCAGAAGTTTTTATCGTGAGTTAGCTCGCCTTCAAAATCTCCGCCATATTTTTGAACACCGTCAACTACAACTGTGTGGTCTGCCCATTCCCAAACACAGCCGCCGATTAGCTTAGGATATTTATTAAACATCTCATTATATTGCCATACATCTCCGGGGCCGTTGCCCATTGCGTGTGCGTACTCACAAAGGAAATATGGCTTTTTCATATCGTCATTTTCGGCAAAATCCTTTACTATATCGGGAATTTCCGCATACATAAAGGAGTACACATCAATATTATCATATTCTCCCTTACGGCTTGCATCTTCGCAGTGAATTAATCTACCATCGTTTAAGCTTCTTGCCCATTTAATCATTGACACGTGATTTTTGCCGTGGCCGCTTTCGTTTCCTGTTGACCACATAATAACAGAGCATTGATTTTTAAAAACAAGGCAGGCTCTTTGCATACGCTCAACAAATTCTTTTTCCCATTCATCCTTACTGCACAGCCACTCGCCGCTCTCAACATCATAGGTGCCTCTGACATTTGCATATCTGCGGACAAATCCGTGGGTTTCAACATCTGTTTCCAAAACGACATAAAAGCCCATCTCATCGCACAGCTCAACAAAATACGGAGTTGGCGGATAATGAGAGGTACGGATGCAGTTTATGTTAAGCTCCTTCATTTTTTCAAGGTCAAGTCGTAGCTCATCATTTGTTTGACACCAGCCGTTATATTTACTTGTGTCGTGATGATTAACGCCGTGAAGCTTAACAGGCTGTCCGTTAATAAGAAGTTCATACTTATCGGATATTTTAATTGTGCGCATACCGATTTTTTTAGTTATCTCCTCACCGTCTTTTTCAAACTTAACGGTGTAGAGATACGGTTTTTCTGCATTCCATAAAATCGGGTTTTGCGGTTTTATTTCGGCATCAGTGCCGCTGTTACTGCCAATTCTATTGCCCTCGGCATCAAAAACATTAATATCGCATGATTTATCTGCTTTAACATAAATGGTAGTATCGTTGGCAGATATATCAACATTTACAATATGGTCAAGAGGTCTTTGCAGAATATAACAGTCGCGAAAAATGCCGTTAAAACGGAAAAGGTCTTGGTCCTCAAGATAGCTTCCGCAGCACCATTTATAAACTATTACTCTTACTGTATTTTTGCCCTCATTTACAAAATCTGTAATATCAAATTCTGCTTGCAGGCGGCTTCCCTCTGTAAAGCCTACATATTTTCCGTTTATGTAAAGCACAGCGCAGGAGCTTACGCCCTCAAACATAAAATAAATTTTTCCCCAAAGCTTTTCTATTTCAAACTGTCTTTCATAAACACCGCAGGGGTTGTCATCGGGGACATAGGGCGGGTCACAAGGATAAGGATAGTTTGAATCTGTATAATTGGGGTTTTCATAACCTAAAATTTGCCAGCAGGACGGAACATTAATAGTGTCCCAAGCACTTATATCGTCGCACATATCTATATCGCGACTAAAATATTTAAAATTCCATTTTCCATTTAACAACAAATACTCTGATTTGCCTGACGGGATATAATAACTTCTTGGATTTAAACGATTTTCGCTTGTTTTTTGCGGATTTTCATAAAATCTCATTAAAAATCCCTCCAACTTAGATTATAATCTTATTATAGATGAACGAAAAAATAATTCAATTGAAAAAAATCAATATTATTTATACTATTATAAGTTTATCTTGGCTATCCTTTAGCGATACATAATCATTTTCGATGACAATTATATGGTCAATGAGTCTTACGCCTAAATATTTAAGCATCTCATCAAGGGTTTGAGTTGCCTTTATATCTGCCTCTGACGGAAGTGCGCTTCCGTTAGGATGGTTATGTGCAAGTATTGCACCGTAGGCATCACAGTTTACAAGTATTTTGCGAATATCGCGCAAGGGAAACGCGGTGGTGTTTAAATCTCCTTCGTGCACCTTGACACAGCGGATAGGTCTATGTCTTGAATCAAGCGCTATAATATACGAATGTTCTGTTGTGGCTGTGCGAAACAGCGGCATTACGTATTCACCGATTTTATCTGTTGTGTCAAGCACTGTGTTGTTTTTAGGCTTATCATTACAAAGCCCATAAATATCCGAAAGTAGCTTTATAAAAAGCGCTGTGTTTTCACCCATTCCGTCAACACTCTTAATATCATCATACGATGCAAGCATCAGAGATGGTATTGAGCCAAAACGAGAAATCAGCTTATGCGCAAGCTCATTTGTGTCGCGTTGCGGAATACAGTAAAACAAAAGAAACTCCAAAATCTCGTGCTCGCTAAAAGCATTTAGCCCTGCACGCCTATATTTTTCTTTTACCCTTATTCTGTGTCCTTTATGAACATTTTCGTTCATCTTCTTCATTCCCTTTATTTATGTAAATAAAATGAGCCTACCGACCAAAATCGGTAGGCTCGCCATATGACGAAAATGGAGCTGCTAACCAGATTCGAACTGGTGACCTCGTCCTTACCAAGGACGTGCTCTGCCTACTGAGCCATAGCAGCGAACCACTTTCATTATTATATTAGATTAACCGTGTATTGTCAAGTCAAAATAAGACTTTTTTTATTTTTTTGAGCTTATGTACTCATCAATAGCGTTGGCAGCATTTTTGCCTGCACCCATAGCGAGAATTACTGTTGCGGCGCCGCTTACGGCATCTCCGCCCGCAAATACGCCCTCTTTTGAGGTAAGTCCGGTTTCATCGTTTGCGATAATTCCACCCCATTTTGCAGTTTCGAGTCCCTCGGTTGTATCGCGAATGATGGGGTTAGGCGATGTGCCAAGTGCCATAATGATACTATCTGCCTCGATTTCAAAATCGCTTCCCTCAACCTCAACGGGACGTGCTCTGCCCGAAGCATCAGGCTCGGAAAGCTGCATTTTACGGCAAACGATTTTATTAGCAAAGCCGTTTTCATCGCCGAGAATTTTAACGGGATTGGTTAAAAACTTAAACTCAATTCCCTCTTCTATTGCGTGCTCAACCTCTTCTTTTCGAGCAGGGAGCTCATTTTTTGTTCTTCTGTAAACAATGCTTACATCTGCGCCAAGTCTTTTAGCGCATCTTGCGGCGTCCATAGCAACGTTACCGCCGCCTACTACAACGGTTTTCTTAGAAAGCTTAACGGGGGTGTGGGTGTCCTCGCAGTGTCCCTTCATTAAATTAATTCTTGTCAAGAATTCATTTGCAGAATAAACGCCCTTTAATTCCTCGCCCTCGATGTTCATAAACTTGGGAAGACCTGCGCCGCTTCCGATAAACACAGCGTCAAAGCCGTAATCCGAAAACAGCTCATCAATTAATATCGTTCTTCCTATAACAACATTGGTTTCAATTTTAACACCAAGCTGTTTTAACCCCTCTATTTCCTCGGAAACAATGGTTTTGGGAAGACGAAATTCGGGAATTCCATAGGTTAAAACGCCGCCTGCGGCGTGAAGTGCCTCATAAATTGTAACCTCGTAACCGCGCTTTGCAAGCTCGCCTGCACAGGAAAGACCTGCAGGGCCCGAACCGATAACTGCTACTCTACCTTTTGTAGCTTCAATCTTTTTATTAGCCTCGGTTTTATTTTTAGCGTGATAGTCAGCTACAAATCTTTCAAGATAACCAATTCCGACAGGCTCGCCCTTAATGCCCCTTACGCATTTTTGCTCACACTGTGTTTCCTGCGGGCAAACCCTTCCGCAAACTGAGGGAAGTGAGCTTGACTGTGAAATTATTTCATACGCCTTTTCAAAGTTACCCTCTGCAACCTCGGCGATAAATTCAGGAATATGTATTTTAACGGGACAGCCCTCAATACAGGGCTTATGCTTACAGTTAAGGCAGCGCTTGGCTTCGGCTATTGCAGTTTCGCTGTCGTAACCGAGAGCTACTTCCTCAAAATTAGTGCATCTAACCTTTGGTGCCAAAACAGGCATAAGGTGTTTAGTTAAAGACATATCGGCCATTATTCTACCTCCTTTTTAAAAAGGTTACAAGCCTTTTCTCTATCCTTTTGCTCTTCATCTCTATACATTGATGAACGCTTAATGGCGCTGTCAAAATCAATTAAATGACCGTCAAAGTCAGGGCCGTCAACACAAGCGAATTTGGTTTGTCCGCCGACAGTTAATCTGCAGCCGCCGCACATACCTGTTCCATCTATCATAACAGGGTTCATACTTGCAATAGTTTTTATGTTGTATTTACGAGTTAGCTCGCAAACGAATTTCATCATAATAAGAGGGCCTATTGTAATGACCTCGTCATACTCCTCGCCGCTTTCGATAAGCTTTTTAAGAGCATCGGTTACAAGACCTTTTTCGCCTGCGCTGCCGTCGTCTGTCATTAAAACATATTTATGGCTTTTCTCTTTAAACTCGTCCTCTAAAATAACTAAGTCCTCATTTCTGAAGCCTACTATTGAATGAACCTCACAGCCGCTGTCGTAAAGACTTTTTGCAATAGGATATGCAATGGCACAGCCTACGCCGCCGCCTACAACCGCAACCTTTTTAAGTCCATCTAATTCTGTGGCTTTTCCTAAGGGGCCTACTATATCCTCAATAAATTCACCTTGATTTTTCTGATTTAAACGAATTGTTGTACCGCCTACTATTTGGAAAATAATTGTAACTGTTCCTTTTTCCCTGTTGTAATCGGCTATTGTTAAAGGGATTCTTTCCCCCTTATCATCAACCCTTAAAATTACAAACTGACCCGCAAGCGCTTTTTTTGCGATAAGCGGAGCTTTGATTTCCATTAATGTAACTGTTGGGTTTAATTCCTTTTTTGTTACGATTTCGAACATTTTATCACCCGTTTATTAATAATTTAGTTATGCTATTTAAAATAATGGTATAGATTTTTATTATACCATTTTGTTTTTTATTTTACAATACCATTTGGCTATAATTTTATATTGTAGATGATATAAAAATATGGTATTATATATAATGAGGGGGATTTTGATATGAAAATTAAACTTGCGGAAATTTCCTACGATAAATTTTTAAAGCTTAAGAGCGCAGCTCACAAAGCTCCGCTTAAGCCTAATATTATATTCAGAACACTTTTGTTTGTGCTTTCTTTGCCTGCACTTTTAAAGACTGGGTTTAAATGTAATAAAATAGGTATGGAAAAACTTTCAAAAAAAGAGCCCTGCCTTATTTTAATGAACCATTCAAGCTTTATTGACCTTAAAATCGCCTCATATGTTTTTTATAACAGACCGTTTAATATTATCTGCACCTCCGATGGCTTTGTTGGAAAAAATTTACTTATGCGCCTTCTCGGCTGTATCCCCACTAAAAAATTTGTAACAGACACAAGGCTTGTTAAGGATATGAAGCATTGTGTGGATAAAAATAAAAGCTCAATTTTGATGTACCCCGAAGCAAGCTACAGCTTTGACGGCACAGCAACTCCTCTGCCCCAAAGCCTCGGCAAGCTTTTAAAGCTTTTAAAGGTTCCTGTTGTTATGGTGACAACCTACGGTGCATTTTCACACGACCCGCTTTACAATTCGCTCAGACTTAGAAAAGTAAAGGTTTCGGCTGACATAAAATATCTTTTATCAAAAGATGATATAGAGAAAAAGAGCGTTGATGAATTAAACGGCATATTAAAAGAAGCTTTTTCCTTTGACAACTTTAAATGGCAGCAGCAAAACGGTGTTGTTATAGACGAGAACTTTAGAGCCGAAGGATTAAACCGAGTATTATACAAATGCCCAAACTGCAAGGTTGAGGGCAAAATGAGCTCAAAAGGTACAAACCTTAAATGTGAGCACTGCAAAAAAGAGTATACCCTCACAGAATTAGGATTTATAAAGGCTATAAACGGCGAAACCGAGTTTGAGCATATTCCAGACTGGTACGCTTGGCAAAGAGAATGTGTTAAAAACGAGATTTTAGAGGGAAAATATAACCTTTCCTGCGAGGTTGACATCTGCGCCCTAATTGATTACAAAAAGATTTACAAAATAGGAAGCGGCAGGCTCACTCACACAAAAGACGGCTTTAGCTTAAATGGCTGTGACGGAAAATTAAGCTTCACACAAGCCCCTAAAAGCTCTTACAGCTTATATTCAGATTATTACTGGTATGAGATAGGAGATGTCATCTGTATAGTAAGCGGAAATATCCCCTATTACTGCTTTCCAAAAAATTGCGGCGACATTGTAGCCAAAACAAGACTTGCCGCCGAAGAGCTTTACAAAATTGTTACGGAAAAAGCATAAATTCTTTACACTTTTTATTGAACTTAATTAATTTATATGATACAATAGATATAATTTTTGAAAAAACTTAAAGGGAGTTTCTTAAATGATAAAACTTTACGACAAGGGCGTTTTTTTAATTGACGGAAAGGTTGAGAAATCTGCCGATTTTGATATTAAAGAAGCAAAACGCGGTACAATGGCTTACAGCATATTATCTGCACACAACAAATCGGGAAATGACGATGAGCTTATGATTTCCTTTGACGCGATGGTGTCGCACGATATTACATACGTTGGAATTATTCAGCAGGCAAGGGCAAGCGGAATGAAAGAGTTTCCTATTCCCTATGCACTTACAAACTGCCACAACAGCCTTTGCGCTGTTGGCGGAACTATAAATGAGGACGACCACGTTTTTGGTCTTTCTGCCGCTAAAAAATACGGCGGAATTTATGTCCCCGCAAACCAAAGCGTTATCCATTCCTATGCAAGAGAAGAAATGGCAAAATGCGGTGCTATGATTTTAGGTTCTGACTCTCACACACGCTATGGTGCTCTCGGCACTATGGCAGTTGGCGAGGGCGGTCCCGAGCTTGCAAAGCAGCTTCTTAAGAACACCTGGGATGTTAAAATGCCCGAGGTTGTTCTCGTCTATTTAACAGGCGAGGTTAAAAGAGGTATCGGCCCTCACGACGTTGCAATAGCACTTGTTAAAGCAACCTTTGAAAACGGTTTTGTAAATAACAGGGTTTTAGAGTTTGTAGGCCCCGGAATTGAAAAGCTTCCTATTGACTTTAGAAACGGCATTGATGTTATGACAACCGAAACCACCTGCCTTTCTTCAATTTGGGAAACCGACGAGGTTACTAAAGGCTTTTACAAAACCCACGGCAGAGAGGGTGACTATAAAAAGCTTTCTCCCAAAAATGTAGCATACTACGACCGTATGATTGAAATAGACCTTAGCAAAATTGAGTCTATGATAGCACTTCCCTTCCACCCCTCCAACGCATACACCATTCACGAGTTTTTAGAAAATGCCGAGGAGATTTTAAAGGGTGTTGAAAAGGAAGCTGCCGAGCGCTTTAAAAAGGCTAATGTTAAGCTTACAGATAAGATTAAGGCTGACGGCGTTTATGCCGACCAAGGTATAATTGCAGGCTGTGCAGGCGGTCTTTTTGATAACATTGATGAGGCTGCAGGCATTTTATCGGGCAGCAGTACAGGAAACGGATACTTCTCACTTTCCGTTTATCCCACCTCTGTTCCCGTATCATTGGAGCTTACAAGAAACGGTGCCACAGCCGCACTACTCGAGGCAGGCGCAGTTATTAAGCCCAGCTTCTGCGGTCCCTGCTTTGGTGCAGGCGATGTTCCCTCAAACAACGGTCTTTCACTCAGGCACACAACAAGAAACTTCCCCAACCGTGAAGGCTCAAAGCCGGGTGAGGGACAGTTTGCAGGCGTTTGCTTAATGGATGCAAGAAGCATTGCGGCAACCGCATTAAACAAAGGTAAAATCACAGCCGCAACCGATATTGACTACACCCCCAGACACAACGACTACACCTTTGATAAAAAGGTTTACGAAAATCGTATTTACTACGGCTATAAAAAGGCAATCCCCGAAACCGAGCTTATTATGGGCCCCAACATTACAGACTGGCCCAAAATGTATGAGCTTTCAGATAATTTACTTGTTGAGCTTGCCGCCGTTATTCACGACGATGTTACAACAACCGATGAGCTTATCCCCTCGGGTGAAACTTCATCTTACAGAAGTAACCCCTTAAGACTTTCTGAGTTTACATTAAGCCGCCGCGTGCCCGAATATGTTGACAGAGCAAAGGCTGTTGCCGCTGAGGAAGCACTCAGACGTGACGGCAAAAAGGCAGAAAAACTCGAGTTTGTATTCTCTTCATTAGGCGAAGACAAAGAAGGCATCGCAAATACACAGTTTGGCTCTGCAATTTTCGCAAACAAGCCCGGTGACGGCTCGGCGCGTGAGCAGGCAGCCTCTTGCCAAAAGGTTTTAGGCGGCTTTGCAAACATCTGCTATGAATTTGCAACCAAGCGTTACAGAAGTAACTGCATAAACTGGGGTATTCTTCCCTTTACCCTTGATAAAGAAACCGAGTTTAACTTTGAAAGCGGCGACTTTATATTTGTAAAAGGCATCAGAGAAGCTATTAAAAACGGCAAAGAACGCTTTGATGCAAAGGTTATTACAAAATCGGGTGAGGTTTCGGATATAACCCTTTATGTTAAGGGACTTACCGACGATGAAAAGCAAATTATTCTCGACGGATGTCTTATGAACTACTACGCTAACAGAAACTAAGATTAAAAAAGGAGCTTTAAAATGGAAAAGATTAAAATGACTACTCCGCTTGTCGAAATGGACGGCGACGAGATGACAAGAGTGCTCTGGCAGATGATAAAGGATGAGCTTATTCTCCCCTTTGTTGACCTTAAAACAGAGTATTACGATTTAGGTCTTTTAAACCGCAACAAAACTCAGGATAAGGTTACATTTGACTCGGCTTATGCCACCAAAAAGTACGGTGTAGCAGTTAAATGTGCAACCATCACCCCCAACCGTCAGCGTATGGAAGAGTATCCCGAGCTTACAGAGATGTGGAAAAGCCCCAACGGCACAATAAGAGCCATTTTAGATGGAACTGTTTTCAGAGCTCCTATCATTATAAACAACATTAAACCCGTTGTTAAAAATTGGAAAAAACCCATTACTATTGCAAGACACGCCTACGGCGACGTTTACAAGAGCGTTGACCTCAAAACAGAGGAAGCCGGCGAGTGCATTATGACCTTTAAGGGCGTTTCGGGCAAGGAAACTACCATCAGCGTTCAAAAGGTTGATGGCCCTGCCGTTTTCCAAGGCGCACACAACAAAGAGGACAGCATTCGTTCATTTGCAAAGGCTTGCTTTAGCTATGCTATTGATACAAAGCAGGATTTATGGTTCAGCACAAAGGACACCATTTCAAAGGTTTATGACGGCGAATTTAAAAAGGTTTTTGAGGAAGAGTTTGAAAACTACAAGGACGAGTTTGAAAAGCTCGGTATCACCTACTTCTACACCCTTATCGACGATGCAGTTGCAAGGGTTATAAGAAGCGAGGGCGGATACATCTGGGCCTGCAAAAACTACGACGGCGACGTTATGAGCGATATGGTTTCAACAGCATTTGGTTCACTTGCTATGATGACCTCTGTTTTAGTTGCTCCCGACGGCACAACCGAATACGAGGCAGCGCACGGCACAGTTACAAGGCACTATTATAGATATTTAAAGGGCGAGGAAACCTCAACAAACCCCATGGCAACAATTTTTGCCTGGACAGGTGCATTTAGAAAAAGAGGCGAGCTTGATAATCTACCCGACCTTGTTGATTATGCAAACAAGCTTGAAAAGGCCTGCATTGACACCTTAGAGGACGGAATTATGACAAAGGACTTAACAGGACTTGTTGAGGACAAATCAAGCGTACGCGCAGTTAACAGCCGCGAGTTTATGCTTGAAATCAGACAAAGACTTGAAAAGATGCTTTAAAATAAAAAGCCATTGAAGCGCCGCTTCAATGGCTTTTGCTTTGACAAAAATTTAAAGCTATGGTATACTATCAAAAGCGGTAGGTTGTGTAGCAGCGCTAGCCCTTTTGGGCGGTGAGGAAAGTCCGGGCTTTATAGGGCAGGATAACTGCTAACGGCAGCCGAAGGCAACTTCCGGGAAAGTGCAACAGAAAATTACCGCCTGCATTTTTTTGCAGGTAAGGGTGAAAAGGCGAGGTAAGAGCTCACCGGAGTATAGGTGACTATACTGCCGTGTAAACCCTATCCAAAGCAACATACGGTGGAAGAAAAGATTTAGCGGGGCTGCCCGTCCCCCTTTTCTTCGTATGGCAAAGAGCAGTCTGGCAACAGTCTGCCAAGATAGATTGCTACACTCGACAGAACCCGGCTTACAGATTTACCGCTTATTAAAACAAAAAGCATTAGAACCAGCATCTCATTTGTAAGCACAAATGCGATGCTGGGCAGTAGCCCAACCCTACTAACAACAGAGAAGAGAAGATTCGCATTAAACGAGTCTTCTCTTTCTTTTTGTCTGTATAGTGATATGCCGACTTTGTCGGAGTGATATTTTTGCTATGCAAAAGTGTTATTGAAACCTTACGGTTTCAGTGATATTTTATTCGCCTTTAAAACTCGCGAAGCGAATATCACTCGGCATTAGCCGAATATCACTGCGAAGCAATATCACTCGCCGCAAGGCGAACAAAACTTTAGGGAAATGTTCGCTAAGAACATTTCCCTAATTAAGAGCGGGGTTAGCTTTTTAAAGGTTAGTCTTCTGCTACTTCCTTCTTTTTCATAAAGAGGGCGCCTATAACCATAATTACTGCAAATATGATAAGATAGAAGAGCACGGGGAAAGAAAATCTTCCCTCTGCCTTTGCAGCAAGATAAGGAACTACGCCGTGTGCATAAATTGCAGCAAGTACCATAAATACTGATCCTAAAAGCGCAAGTCCGGGAAGGATAAAGCGCTTGCCAACAGAAAGATCTTTTTCCTTAATCATAAACTTAATGAAAATAGGAATATAGAATGCATAAACTGTGATGATGGGAAGCTCGGTTGAGTCAAATCCGAACACACCAAACCAGTTTGAAGTCAGGTTTGCACCAAAGAAGTAAACAAGCCATGCTGAGCAAGCAACAAGTCCGAATACTGCTGAGTTTGCAGGCATATTTGTTTCTTTATCAACTTCGCCAAAGATTTTGTGGCAGGGGCCATATCCACGCGAAGATACCGAGTAAAGCGCGCGGCTGCTTCCTACTGTAAGTCCGTTTAATGTGCCGAGGCAGGAAATTGCAACAAAGAGGTTTAAGATATTACCAAATGTGCCGCCAAAGATATTTACAAATGCCTTTGTAGCACCATCATTTTTAAGAACCTCAATAGATTCGCTTCCGCCTGCAATTCCTATGTAATAGAAAATATAAACTGCTACAATTACTATTCCGCCTACTACAAGTGCAATAGGAAGATTTTTCTTTGCATTTTTAATCTCTGCATTGATAGAGGTTGCTATAATCCAGCCCTCATAAGCAAAGCAGGTTGCAACAACTGCACCAAAGAGGGTGCTCATATCGCCCTTTGCTGTTGCAAAGCTGTCAACCAAAACAGCATTGCCGGTTGCATCATTTGTGTTAACAAAACCATAAATTGTACCTACAATCGCCATTAAAACAAGCGGGATAAGCTTAATTATAGTGGTTGATACCTGAAGCTTTCCTGCAAGCTTGGGTGAAAGAGCGTTGAGTGCGTAAACTAATATAAGGAAAAATCCTGCAAGCGCCATACATTCGGGGCCTGCTACGGGGTCGATTTTAAGCGAGGGGTTTACAGAGCATACAAACACGAGCAAATATCTTGCTGTGAGCCATGCGAGCGCCGAGGTCATACCCGGGAAATAAACGGTGGTTACAAACCAACCTACGAAATAAGAGTATTTATTTCCGACTGTTGCCTCTGCATAGTCAACTATTCCGTTTACCTTTTGGTATTTTTGCGCCATAACCGAAAATGCCAAAATACAGAACATCATAACTGTGCCGCCGATAAGCCATGCTAAAATTCCAAGGGGCATATCTCCGTCTGTCTTTTTAAGTATATCCTGTGCCTTAAAGAAAACGCCTGAGCCGATAACTATACCGATTACCATACCTATTGCAGTTATCAGACCGTATTTTTTTGTAAGTTTAGTTTCTTCTTGCATCTTTTTATCGCCTCCAAATAGTTATTATAATAATAGAATACCATAAATATTAATAAATAGCAAATATTTTTTACAATTTTTTTGCAAATATTACTATTTTTTTTATATTTTTTATTAATTTGTTCACAGCTTGAATAAATTTATGAAAAACAGCGCAAACAGGAGATTTTGCGACCTAATTTATATAAATTACACTTGACTAAAGCTGTTTTTTATAATATGATATAATTGTAAAAATAATTCTTTAAAAGAATTAAAAAATAAAGAAAGTGGTGGAATCTATGGCAAAATCAACCGATTTCCGTTATAACACCGGTGCAACCAAGGTGCCTTGGCCTGCAGTTGGTGAAAACTACAACGCTCACGACCTTAAAGAAGTAGTCCGTTTCCTTATGCGCGGCGAGGGTGAGGCTTATGAAAACGCTTTCAATGCTGTTGCAGCAGAGATAGATAAGCTTGACAAAGTTTCAACACCTCCCGGAAAACTTTCACTTGGACCCCAGGTTGAAGCTGCTGAGGCTGCTTGCGATAAGTACTTAAATACAACAGGATGTGCATTTGTTGCAAACGCAACAGCAGGCTTTGAAATTGCATACAAATATGCAAACCTTCAGCCCGGCGATGAGGTTATTGTTCCTGCAATCACCTTTATTGCTACTATTGCTTATCCTCTTTCAGTAGGCGCAAAGCTCGTATTTGCTGACCTTGACCCCCTTACCTGCAATATGGACCCCAAGGATGTTGAAAAGAAAATCACCGACAAAACAAAGATGATTGTTCCTGTTCATATCGGCGGTTACCCTGTAGATATGGATCCCATCATGGAGCTTGCTAAGAAGCACAACCTCATCGTTCTTGAGGACGCTGCTCACGCTTTCGGTGGTGAATATAAGGGTAAAAAGCTCGGTACCATCGGTCACTTTGGTGCTTACAGCTTCCACGAAGTTAAAAACTGCACATCATTCGGTGAGGGTGGTATCTTAACAACTAACATCGATGAGTTCAGACCCTTTATGAAAAAAGCTCGTTTCTTTGGTTGTAACTTTGATACACCCATTAAGAACTGGCTCTATGATGTAAACGCTATGCCCGGTAAATTTGGTCCCTTTGTAGCAGGAAACAGCTCAACAACTGAAATTCAGGGCCTTGGTCTTAGACTCCAGCTCGAGCGCTATGACAAAATCCTTGCTGAGAGAAAGGCTGCTGCTGAGTACGTTTCAAAGCGTCTTGAAGCAAATGATGCTATCATTCCTCAGGATACAAAGAACCCCAACGCACTTCCCACATATCACCTCTATCTCTTAGAGATTGACCCTGCAAAAGCAGGCGGAGATGTTCAGACACTTAAGAAGAAGCTCGAAGAAAAGGGTGTTACACAAATCCCCCACTTCGGACCCCTCTTCCACTTTGATATTCTCAAAACCTTTGGTTACGACCAAGACGAAATTGCTGCAACCTGCCCCGTTTGCGAAGAGTTATTTAATAACCGCTTTACACACCTTCCCATCTACGGTCTTACCGCAGAGCAGCTCGAATTTATGGCTGACGCCGTTCTCGAGTCTGTTGCAGAAATGCAGGCTGGCAAATAAGCTAAATAATAAAATCGGCACAGCAAACGCTGTGCCGATTTTTTTGTTTTACATAGCTCTCATCGGAGAATTTTTAAGCTCACCTAAGTGAGAATTGTCGCCCTCTATATCCATAACAAAGCTTTCGCCGTCATAAATAAAACGCGAAACAGAAGAATTAGGTGCCCATTTTATGTCACGCATTGTTTCTACTGCCATATTTCTAAGGCTTGCCATAAGTGAACGAATTACACAGCCGTGAGCGACTATAACAATCGTTTTGCCGAGGTTCTTTTTTACTATATCAATAATAGCCTCATAGGCTCTTTTATAAACCTCTCTTACGCTTTCGCCGCCTGTAGCTTTACTGTTCCCTATGTCATTTAGCCAAAGGCTGTAATCCTCTGTATATATTTTTTCGATGTCATCAACGCGCTTAGTTTCCCATTCACCTGCATAAATTTCGCGAATGCGAGGCTCTAATATTATCTCCATCCCCTTTAATTTAGAAAGAGGCTTTGCAGTGTTTTGGGCTCTTATAAGGTCGCTCGAATAGATTTTATCTATTTTTATGTCCTTAAAATAAAGTGCGGTGCGCTCTGCCTGAGCGTAGCCAAGCTCGGTCAAATCCCAGTCTGTATGCCCTAAAAAGCTACGGGTGGCATTCCCTTTGCTTTGTCCGTGTCGTATAAAATAAATAGTTGTTTTCATTTTTATCCCTCAAAAGTTATCCGCAAGGCTTTGCCCTGCGGATATTTTTTAAAGCTCATTTATCATATCTTTAGTACCAAAATTTTTAAGCGGAAGCTTTACTGCCTCGCCTGTTTTTTGGCTTTTATAAATTGAAAGCACAGTTTCAAGTGCCGAAAGTCCTGCTCTTGCATCAACATAAGGCGCTCTGTTTTCGTTTATTGCCTCGACCACATCTCTATAAAGGCTTGTATGTCCGTTTCCGTAAACATTCAAAGCCTCTTCGGAAAGCCCCTTGTTTTTTAAGTCGTCCTCTTTTACTTCTGAGAACTCCCACATTTCAATTTTATTTGCCGCCATACCACCAAGCTTGACAGCACCTTTTTCACCGAAAATATGTATGCTTTCCTCTAAATCGCCGGGAAATGCATTAGCTGTACCCTCAACGGTGGCAAGTGCGCCGTTTTTAAACTTTAAAACTGCAACACCTATATCCTCTGCCTCTATGTAGCTGTGAAGACGGTTTGAGGCGCCGCCGAAAATTACTTCTACCTCATCACCCATAAGCCATCTTAACAAATCTATTCCGTGAATACACTGATTCATAAGGGTGCCGCCGTCGGTTTCCCATTTGCCGCGCCAAGAGTCCTGCTCATAATATGTTTTATCTCTAAACCATCTTACGCAAACAGCACCGTGTGAAATTTTTCCGAATCTGCCCTCATCTAAAGCTTTTTTTGTTTGCAAAACAGCTATATTAAAGCGATTTTGATGGCAAGCGCAAACCTTAACGCCCGTTTTTTCTGAAAGCTCAACAATTTTTTCAGCCTCTTCTATGCTCATAGCCATAGGCTTTTCTATAATTACATTTACACCCTTTTGTATGGCATAAATGGCAATTTCGCCGTGGCTTCCGCTGTCAGTTGCAATACTTAAAAGGTCAAGGACATTTTCATCAATAAGCTTTTTATAGTCGGTGTAGCAAAGAGCGTCGTCTGAGCCTACATTCTCTTTAAATTTAAGCATCTTGCTCTCGTCAATGTCGCAGAGAGCTACTATATTAAGATTATTATCCCTTGCGGCTCTTATATGGTTTGGTGCTATTCTTCCGCAACCGATAAGTGCGTAATTCATAAGTTTTCTCCTTTTGCCTTGTACCGTTTAAACTATTATATAGCCCTGTTTACTTTTATGTCAAGACCGATGTTTTTATTTGGTTATTTTCCAACCCTGTATCTTTGTTTTCTTTTTTAATTGACAATGATAAAAGTGCCACTACCATTGGGAATGTCCAGTTTACAGCACCAGCCGATGGGATAGTTGAAAATGCTATAAAGGTTACAATTAAAGGAATCCATCTTGAAAGAGTAAGTTTTTCGCCTGCTTTTGCTACATTTATTGTATTTATAATGCACCAAATAAATAAAATTATAAATCCGATGATACCGAGTCCTATAAGATACAGAATTGGGGTGCAGTGAGTGTTTACATTATAAATACCCTCGCCAAACATAACTGTGCCAAAATTGTCTTTCCAATTATCGAGGTTATACATTATCCACTTAAATCTGCCGTTTGCGCCGACAACGTCAATATCATCAAATCGGCTTAATATACTTTCATAAACATCGGGTAATAATTTTACAAAGCCTGAAAACGCAAGACCGCCTAAAAGCACAAACACAAGTGTTCGCTTAAAGTTGTTTTCGGATAAAAATACCAGTACTGCCCAAACAACAACAACTATGGCAAAGGTACGTGACAGGCCGATTGCACAAACCACGAGCGAGGCTGCCATTATTGATATTAATGCGATTTTTGCCTTTAATGTCATTTTTGTGCTTGTAATTAAAAGATATCCTGCCGCAACCATAGCGATAACATTCATGGCGTTAAAGTTAGGGTCAATGGTTGAAATCATTAGGGCATCTGAGCTTTCGTGAAGCATACCTGTATAGCCAAGGCGTGAGGCGTTATTCATAAGCTCTGCAAAGCTAAAAAATCGAAGAGTTGAGGTAAGCATTGTAACAGAGGTTACGCTTACGCCGATGCTGTATGCAAAGACTACTTCGCGAGTTTTCTCATACTGTATTACAGCTGAAATTATAAGCATAAGTAAAAAGAAATCAAAGGTACCTGCAAGATGATACGCTGTTGTTTTGCCAAAATACAAATTGTGAATAAGAAAATAAACCGTTACCGCAAATGAGGAAATAAATGCACCAAACGTGACCTTTATTGAGCCTAAAAAAGCGCTTAAAATAAAGCGCACCAAAAACACTAGTGTTATGTAGTTCCCCGGAAGGCCTACATACAAAGGAATTAACAGCGCCGCAAAAACTGCGACATCACCTATCGGCAAAATTAAAATGGGAACTGCCGCAACAGCCAAAAAGAGAAATTTATTAATATCAATGCCGAAGCTGTCGCGCACAAAAATGCCGACACAGATTATAAGTCCTGCTATAAAAACAACCGCTGCTGCTGTTTTTTTGTTTTTTACTAAAGATTCCATTTAGGTTTCCTCACGTTTTATTCTAATTTAAAAGCTCTAAAAATTCCTTTAGGGGTTTAATTTCTGCATCTTCTGAAAAATCAAAGCTGTGATTTTCACATAATGCTGTTTTTAGCATTTTTTCAATTTCACTGTCTTCATTTTCGCATATTATGCCCCTATTTTCAACCATCTCTTTTGCCGAAATGGTATCAGTTGTTAGAACGGCAAGGCCAAGTGCTCTCGCCTCATCAAACACAATGGGCGCCGCCTCGTGATATGAAGGCACAAACAGAAAGTCTGCATTTTTCATATATCTATAAGGGTTATCGGTTTCCCCTTCTAAAAACATTGTATCCTCTAAATTGAGTTCTGAAATTCTTTTTTCAAGCTCTTTTTGTAAAGGACCTCCGCCTACTATATGATACTCAAAATCCACGCCGCTGTCCTTTAAGCTTTTTATTATATCGGGTGTGCGAAGCACTCCTTTTTCCTCACTTAAGCGGCAAACCGAAACCAGCGTCTTTTTATTATACTTTACGCTATCTATTGAAGCTTTATTTAAAACTTCCTCTTTATCGGTGATATTTCTGACAGTATAGACTCTATCCTTTAATTTAGGCTCTGCTAAAATAAGTCTCTCTTTTACGCTGTTTGAAACTGCTGCTATTTTATCAAATTTACAAAGAAGCTCTCTGTTATACTTGCTATTGCCGCCGTAATTTAAAAAGTCACAATGTATAAAGGATATTTTTTTATCGGCAGAAATGCAATTTAAAACAATTTCATTTGTAAAATTACAAAAAGCGTGCTCATCTATGGGTTGAGAATAGGATATAGCAACATCGTATTTTTCGCCTATTTGTCCAATCAATTTACACAAAACAAATGCCGGCAGAGCTTTATTAAACACTTTGCTCCAAAGCGATGATATCATTCTTAAAATATAATATCTCTTACCAAGGCTTTTGCAATTTGAAAGTGGCTGTTCTGTACAAACGGCATAGGGGTTCTCATTAAAGATTTTTACACTCTTTGGAATTTTATCCAAAAAAGTCCCTGTTGCTTTGCAACAAAATAAGGAGATATCATATTGGGGGCATTTTGAGATTTCTTTCAATAATTGAAGCAACGACTTTTGAATGCCACCGACATTCATATGATTAATTACTACTATAATTTTCATCATTCTCTCCTAAAGCCTACAAACGACATTCAATTAATCAGATTTTCTTATTTATAATAAGATATATCAACAGCAAAAATGCCATTTTGTTTTTCATCATCATTTGAACAATTCTATATTTTCTTGTTGTCCCTTTGTATTTCAGCATTGAACTATGAAACGTTTTATCACATAACATTTTTTTAATCTTTGTGTAACAGTTCTTATGCTTAGCCTCATTTTTTACACATTCATAGGCAAAATATATTAACAAATCATTTAGGGACGCTTCTGCTGATGCATCTTCATAGTTAAATGCTTTCATATATTCAGAAATTTTTTCCTTAAAAATGCAAAACATTCCCAAAGCATTGTCTTTATATCTATGAGATAAGCTTGTTGTATTTCTTAATTGATAGTTATAAAACACATCTTTAAGACATACTATTTTTTCACATTTCAACAAAACATCCATACAAAATACATAGTCCTCATACATATACAAAGACTCATTCATTTTAATATTATTTTCAATAATTACACTGCGCCTAATAAGCTTATTCCATAAAGAGCTTATGTAATTTTTAGAAAACAGTTCGCTGTATTTGTATTTTAGTTTATCTCCTTCTAACAAAAATTCCTCTTGAATTGCTTTTAAAACATTCTTTCCTTTCTCAACAAAGCAGAAATTCATTCCGCCGATGACAACATCTGCATCGTGCTTTTGCTGTGCCTTCACTGCACAGAGAAACGCATCTTTTTCAAGAATATCATCGCTATCCATAAACCAAATAAATTCGCCCTTAGCTTTTTCTAGGCCAAAATTCCTCGAAGCAGATACTCCTTTATTCTGATTATCAAATACAGTTATAAAATCATACTTATCGGCATAATTATGGCAAACTGCACTGCTATTATCTGTCGAACCGTCATTTACTAATATAATTTCAAATTCTGTATAGGATTGAACGATAATAGAATCTAACATTTTCGACAAATATTCTTCGGCATTATATACAGGAATTATTACGCTTATCATTATCTATCCTACTCTCAATTTATCAGTGAGCGATTTTTTATATATCTCAATAATACTTTTTTTATACGCCTTAACATCATTTAATATAACAGATTTTTCCCTAGCTTTATGGTGAAGGCTTAAATACAACGCATCATCTAAAACAATATCCGCCAATCTTTGCGCTAAAATATTATCGTCATTACTCAAAAATCCATTTTTGCCGTTCTCAACAAGCTCGCGAATTCCGTCTGTAGGCGCACTTACAATGGGAACTCCAAGCGCTATGGCTTCAAGCGCACACATAGGTGTTCCTTCCCAGCGAGATGTCATAATCATCGCTTTCGCATCATGCAGCATCTTTAAAGGGTTGCTTTGAAATCCCAAGAATTTCACATTATTCTGAAGCTTCAATTCTCTGCATAATGACATAGTTTCTTCTAACAGGTCTCCCGAGCCTACTATACCGATTTTTACGTTTGGGATTTTTTCGATAACCTTCTCGCAGACACGCATTAATCTCTGTGGATTTTTTGGATAGGTTAATCTACCAATATAGATAATATCATAATCGTATTGATTTTTATCGTTTTCCATTTTTTGATACAAAGAATCTATATCGATAACATTATATAAAACCGAACTTTTATTTTTAAGTTTTTTATGAAATGCATAACTATCAAACGAGCTTTGTGAAACCCAAAAGATATGTTTCGCTTTCATTGCAGCAATAAAATATGCTATCGATTTTGCAGATAAGACCTGAGAATTGAAATTATTATTGTGTATGTGAGAAATTACGGGAATTTTATTTGCAGCGAGCGCCGCTAAAAAGCTAGCTCCCATATCGTGCGCGTGAATTACATCGGGCTTTGTTTTTTTGATAACCCTTTTAAACTCACTTATCGACATTTTAGAAATGGGCTCAAATTTAATATCCCTTTCTTTTAATGCCTCTCTTATCTGTCCGTCACGGCTTGAATATATAAACTCTATATCCTCGTCTTTAAACATCGAAATTATTTGACAAACAACATTTTCAGCGCCCGAAAACATATTTGACTGCAAAAAATGAAGTACCCGCATTTTTTCACCCCTTTAAGAGCTCAAAACCTCGCTGTAAATTTTTTGCAAGGCTATTTTAACCTTGTCTTTATCGTAATCCTTTACTTTTTCGAGATTTCTCTTGCCGCATCTTTGCCTTAGCTTTTCATCTGAAGCTAATTTATTGAGTGCCTCTGCAAAGGCACTATCATCGGTGGCTTTACAAACAAAGCCGCCCTCATCGTTTTGAATTAAATCGACATTCCCACGAATGTCACTTACAACGCATGGAAGCGCACTTGCCATAGCTTCCATAGCGCTTCTCGAAAGTCCCTCTCGAAAACTTGATAAAAGGAAAATGTCACTTACAGCTAAAAGCTCTTTTACATCGCTTCTATATCCTAAAAAATGCACCCTGTCTGAAACATCAAGCTCACGACACAGGGCTTTTAGACTTTCTTCTCTCTCGCCAACGCCACAGATTAAATAGTGAAGTCTTTGACATTTAGCCACTGCTTTTATTGCCGTTTGGTAGTTTTTATTATCATTAAGGTCGCCCATCGAAATGCAAACTACATCATTTTCTGAAATTCCCAAAGGCTTTAAAAGAGCACTTTTATCAGCATTTACATTTAAAAACTCATCACAGCTTATACCGACGCCATTTAAAAGATACACCTTGCCGCCTTTTTTAAGCTTAAAGCTTTTAGATACCTCAAAATCCTCATTATTTATAACAATCAGGGCGTCTGTAAATCTTGCCATTATTTTTTCGGCAAGCTTTATAATCGTTCTATTAAAAAGCGGAGCTCCTTTATAAAAATGAAAGCCGTGGGCGGTGTAAATAATCTTTTTAACGCCGCAAATTTTGCAGCAAATTCTGCCGACAAGCCCGCCGACAGGAGAGTTGCAATGAATAACCTCTATATCGTTTTGCTTAATAAGCCTTTTTAGATTTTTAAAGGCAATTAAATTGCTTTTAATATCTAATAAACTTCTGTAGGTGTGAGAATCATAAAGTGTTACGGGCAGGTTACAGTTTAAACCTTCGGGATTCCCTCTGTTTACACCAACAAAAACCTTATATCCCATTTCAAGTGCCACGCTGCACGGAATAAGAGTGACATTTTG
>JAFSGZ010000001.1 GCA_017440545.1 Oscillospiraceae bacterium | reverse complement strand
GTTTTTCTATGTCGCTATCGGTGTAGCCCATTGATTTTAAGAGAGCGTTTCGGATAAGTCCCGTTCTGTCGCCTCTTTTTTTCCATTTCTCTGAATAATTGTGTTCCATAAAAGCACATTCCTTTCCAGATTATATCTTAATTTAAGAATACCCCTTACACACTAAATTTTAAATAGAAAAAATCAACAACTATATGGACTTTTTTGATATTCGGGTATATAATAAATGTGAGGTGAAAAAATATGTTTAAAAACGACCCCACCTGCTATGAAAACACATTTAGCTATCCTTTTTCGAGAGAGCTAAATATGTACTATTGCGGAAAGAGAATCTCCACATTAAACCATAGCTACGGACCCGAAGTAAGACGACACTTTTTGGTGCTTTACATAAAGGAAGGAAGTGCTACGCTGCTTTCTCACGAGGGAAAGCCAAAGCTTTGTGCGGGCAGTATTTTTGTAATGTTCCCAAACGAAAAAATACATTACATTGTTGACGAAGGTTCTCCATGGACAATTTCGTGGATAGGGATTTACGGCGATGCGGTGTATAACCTTTTTGCCTCGGCAGGAATTACACCACAAAATCCAATAAAGAGCGTAAAAAATGTAGGGCACAACATTTCGAGCATATTTGAGGAGATTTATCAGCTTTCCTTTTCTATGGAGCAGTTTGACAAGCTTTCGATAATAAGCCGCTTGTATCAGTTTTTCTCTGTGCTTATTTCAGACAATGCGGTTAAGCCATCAATAGATTATGTAGAAGAGGCGGCGCGTCTTTTAAGCTATAACTTTGACAAGAATATCACCGTTGAAAGCATTGCAGACAGACTTTTTATAAACAAAAGCCACCTTTGCCGTATTTTCAAGGCAAAAAAGGGAATTACCCCAAAGGAATACCTTATAAAAAAGCGGCTTGACCGCGCGGCATTTCTTCTAAAAAACAGCAACGTATCGGTGAACACCATCGCCCTTTCGGTTGGCATTTCCGACCCGCTTTATTTTTCAAGAATATTTAAAAAACATACAGGACTCTCGCCAAGTCAGTATAGGCAGCAGCCTTTAAAGCAAAATGATTTATAATTAGGCATAGCCCCTTTAAATAGAGGAAAAATTTACAAAAAAAGGCTCATCGCTTTGCGATGAGCCTTTTTACTTTTGGTTTTTATTTTTAGCCTTTGGCAATAAGCCAGTTTTGACCGATATGAACATCAGAGTCGAGATTTACCTTTAGATTTGCGGCGGCGGTCATTTCGCGCACCATTATTTCTGAGGCGGCAGCGGCATCCTTTTGAGGGCACTCAATTATGAGTTCGTCGTGCACCTGCAAAATAAGCTTTGCAGAGGGGAGCTCTTTTTTGAGCGCTTCAAAAACGCGGTTCATAGCAATTTTGATAATATCAGCGGCTGTGCCTTGAATGGGGGTGTTCATAGCAATTCTTTCGCCGATGGCGTGAATGGTTTTGTTTTTGTTTTTAATTTCGGGAATATAGCGTCGGCGTCCGAAAAGAGTTTTAACATAGCCGTTTTGCTCGGCGTCCTCAACCGTTTTCTTCATATAATCTGCAACACCGCTATATGAGCTTAAATAGTCCTTAATCATACGGTCTGCTTCGTAAATTGTGCTTCCTATATCCTGCGAAAGCGAGTAGGCGCCGATGCCGTAAACAATGCCAAAGTTTACCGCCTTTGCGTTGCGGCGCATTTCGGGGGTTACCTCATCTTTTTCAACCTTAAACACCTTTGCGGCGGTTGCTGTGTGAATGTCAAGACCCTCTTTAAATGCTTCCTGCATATTTTTGTCGTCTGCAATATGTGATAGCACTCTAAGCTCAATTTGAGAATAGTCGGCATCAACCAAAACACAGCCCTCGGAGGCTTTGAAGAATTCGCGCAGGCGGCTTCCAAGCTCGGTTCTGACAGGGATATTTTGCAAATTAGGTTCAACCGAGGAAAGTCTGCCGGTGCGGGTTTCGGTTTGAATAAAGGTGGTGTGAATTCTGCCGTCGGGTGATACTTTGGATAATAGACCGTCGGTGTAGGTGCTTTTAAGCTTTGAGATTTTGCGATACTCCAAAATTTTATTTACTATCGGGTGATAATCGGCTATTTCCATAAGCACTTCAGCGTTTGTTGAGTATCCGCGCTTGGTTTTCTTTTTGGCGGGAAGCATAAGTTTTTCAAAAAGCACTTCGCTTAGCTGAATGGGCGAATTTATATTAAACTCGTCGCCTGCATCAAGATATATTTCCTTTGTAAGCTTATCAAGGCTTTGGTTTAAATAATAGCCAAATTCTTTAAGTCCCTTCTCGTCAAGCTCAAAACCGTAGTGCTCCATATAGGAGAGGGTTTTGGAGAGGGGAATTTCAATGTCCAAAAGAAGCGAGGACATATCCATTGAGTTTATTTTTGCATTTGCGCGAGTGCATAAAGTTTTAAACTGTGCGGCACAGCTTATAGCAAAATCGTCGTCGCCAAATTCCTGAACAAACTCGCATTTTGAATTAACGGCGCCAAAAATATTTATAAGCGAGTCAAAGTCGTAGGAAGATGCGGTTGACTCAATTAAATAAGCTGCAAGCTTTAAATCAAAAACACAGTTTTCTATTTCAAAGCCGTTTTTAATGGCTATGGGATGCTGTGATTTTATATCGTAGGTGTATTTTTTATTGGGTAGCTTTAAAACTCCCAAAAGGTCGTCGGTGACGATTATTTCGGTGTCTGAAATTATATAGGCGAGGTGGTTTATAAAAATATAATAAAGGTCGCCTAAAAGTTTATCCTTTACACTTTCTAAAGAGGTGGCGCGATTTAAAGAATAGGTCACTTCTTGTTCCTTGATTTCATCTTCATCATCGTCGGAGATAAAATCTTTGTTTACCGAAAATTTATCCATTGTGCTAAAAAGCGAGAGCTTTGAGAGAATTTTAGCGGCTCTCTTTTGGTGAACCTCTTTAATTTTAAGGTCGTCAGCTACTACAGACAGAGGCACATCTCTATTTATAGTAGCAAGCTCTTTTGACATATAGGCGCTGTCGCGACCTGAAGTGAGCTTATTTTTTACGCTGTCGCGAAGGTCACTTTCATCAAGGCTACTATAAAGCAAATCAAGAGAGTCAAAGCGAGAAATTAAGTCGACAGCGGTTTTTTGTCCTATTCCCGCAACTCCGGGAATATTATCAGAGCTATCTCCCATAAGTGCCTTTAAATCAATTATTTGAGAAGGCTTTACCCCCATAATTTCCAAAACTGTGTCGGGGGTGAAAATGGTGGTTTCGGTGTGTCCCATTTTGGTTGAGGGCAGAAGCACGGTCACATTTTCATCGACAAGCTGAAGGCTGTCGCGGTCGCCTGTTATGATAACACATTTATCGCCGTTTTGTGAGGCTTTGGCCGCGAGAGTGCCGATAAGGTCGTCTGCCTCAAAGCCTTCAAGACCTAAGGTTTTAAAGCCCAAGGACTCCAAAATTTCTTTTATTAAGGGAAGCTGAACTCTAAGCTCATCGGGCATACCTTTGCGGTTTGCTTTATATTCGGAATAAAGCTCGTTTCTAAAGGTTTTCTTTGAAACGTCAAAGCAAACGGCAACCGAGTCGGGATTTTGCTCGACTAAATATTTATGAAATATATTCATAAAACCAAACAGCGCGTTTGTGGGGGTGCCATCACGCGCGGTTAACATTCTGATTGCATAGAATGCGCGGTTTAATATAGAGTTTCCGTCTACAACCATTAGTTTCATAAAGCTTTCTCCTAAAAGTTAGTTGAATTTTTTCTCATTGAAAGATAATTTTCCAAAATTATAACTGCCGAAACGGCGTCGACATTATTCTTCCTTTTTCGACCTTTTACATTTGTTATACTTAAATAGGTGTGAGCCAGCATTGTGGTAACACGCTCATCGCATAGGTCTACCTTAACGCCGAGCTTTTCTCCCAAGGCGGCGGAAAATTCACGGCAGATTTTGGCACGCTCGCCCTCGCTGCCGTCCATATTTTTAGGTAGACCTACAACTATAAGCTCTGCTTTAAGCTCTGTGGCCGTTTCTGCGACCTTTGAAAGTCGCTTTTCGGCATTATATTCTGATATTACTTTAACGGGGGAAGCGATGGTTTCGCTTTTATCACAAACAGCTATTCCTGTTCTCGCCTCTCCTAAATCAACCGACATTATAATCATAAATTTTCTCCGTAAAATTTAGTATAAACATATTATACAGCAATTTTTTTAACTTAGCAAGGGAAGAAAAAAGAAAGGAAGAACACAGATGGAATTTAGCGCTCTAAAGAAAAGAAAAGAGCTTAAAAGAATTATGGGAACGGGGGAATATTTATATTTTTCCTCGGCTTTTTTATCGGTTATTTTATTAAGCATATTTCTATCAGCGGCAATTTTCTTGCTTCTTTCTCTTCCTCAAAGCTTTTTGCTTAGAGAAAATATAATGGGCGGTGCGGTTGAGAGTCTTCTTCCGAGCTATGAATATGGAAATGAGAACGAGTTTGTTTTGCAGTTTATTAAAGAAGTATCTTATTTTTTAAACCGCGCTTTAGGTTTTTTTATAGCCCTATGCTTTGGAGTCTTTATCTATATTTTTTTAGTATGCCCTATTTTTATGGGAACTTTAAGATGGTGTGCTTTTAGTGTTGAGGAAAAAAGCGTGCTTTCTTTAAAGGCTATAATGTTTTATTTTTTGTCACCAAAGCTTTATTTTAGCTGTGTATTAATAAATTTACGGATATTTATAAAAAAGATGCTTGTGTTCAGTGCATTTTTATTGCCGCCGCTCATCTCACTTTTTTTAAGCTCAATGCTTTCAAGCGACTTTTACGGCCAGAGTGAGCTTGCGGGAGCGAGCCTTATTTTATCGGTTATTTGGTTTATTTTGGCACTTGTGTTATTTGTAATTTTTATTCAGAAATACTCTGCGGTGAGATATTTATATGCTTTGGGTGAGAGTAAAAAGCTGTTTGTAAAATCCAAAACGCTAACAGATGAGGAAAGGCTACGTTTTTTAATTCTAAAATTAAGGCTATCCCTAAATTTGTTTTTTGTACTCTTTGTTGTTACTGCCCCCATTGGCATTTCTCGAATAATTTCGGGCTTTTGCCTATGCATAAATTCACTTCTCAAGAAAAGAAAAAAGGCTTCTGCATTTTAGCAGAAGCCTTTTTTAGTTTAGCAGCAGCAATTAGGGGAATCAATATCAAGCTTGGGCGGGAAAAATTCGTCGGTTGGGAAATTAATTTTAGAAAACAGCTCACAGGGGCTGTCAACCGAGGGGGTGTATGAGCAGTCCTTATCAGGTATGCAGAAGTCGTAGCATGGGATAAGCATTGCGGCGCGGCGCTCAAGCTGAACGATTGAGAAAAGACCTAAGGTTACATATAAATCCTTTTGATTTTGTGTAGGTATAGGACTGGGTGCATCGGCGTTTCTTCCGAAGCAGTTTGTTTTAAAGTAGCTGCAGATGCAGTCGGGCACCTCGGGATTTGTGATAATTTCATCTGAGTTTACAAGCTCGCTTGAAAGGCAGATGGGGTCTACCACCTGAACCCTTGCGATAGGCTTGTTGTTATTGTTGTTAATGGGGGTTACGCTGTTTGTTGAGAAGGTGCGAACATTGCCTTCGCTTCCAAAAAGTATTGCTTTTTTCTGTGCTGTTGCTACGCCGCTTACCGTTTGAGTGGGCACCATAGGGGTTGTAACCTCACAGGTAACCTCAAAATAGTAGGTCATATCAACAGAGTAAAATCCTTTATTAAACGGAACATTTTCAACATCTATAAGTACATTCAGTACGGTAACGCTTTTAACCTTAACAGAGCTTGCGTTGTCGATAATGTTTTGCTGTATATCGGTGGGAAACAAAACCCTTAAGTCTGAAAGGCAGTCCTTATCACTGCAGGAGTCGTAAATCCTGTCGGTGTCAACGCAGACAGCTTCTTTAAATGCCAAGCTTCCGTACTCATTAGATGCGTTTTCAGCCATTAAAAAACCTCCTTATAAATTCTCGGTTTAAATAAACCTCATTACAGTTTATTCAAAAAGCCTCGCTTAAGTTACCGAAACTTTAAGATAAACTGTTTTTTTAAGAATTTATAGGGAGATTTTAAAAATTTATGGCGGAATTTCTTTGTTTAAAAGTCGCTTTCTTTAAAATCTTTACGGGCTGTTTTGTAAAGATTATTTCCAAGGCTATCTATCACAACAAAAAGCGGCATATTTTCAACATAGAGGCGGCGGATAGCTTCGGTGCCAAGGTCGCTGTATGCGATGACTTCACTTTTTTTAATGCATTTTGAAATAAGTGCGCCTGCACCGCCGATAGCGGCAAAATAAACGCCGCCGAAATTTTTCATAGCTTCTACTACCGCAGCCGAGCGGTCGCCCTTTCCTATCATACCGCTAAGTCCGTGCTTAAGTAAAATAGGGGAATAGCTGTCCATACGATAGCTTGTAGTGGGACCTGCCGAGCCTATAATCTGTCCCTCTTTAGCGGGTGTGGGACCGACAAAAAATATTGTGGCGTTATTTATATCAAAGGGAAGCTTTTCGCCTTTTTCTATGCTTTCGCAAAGTCTTTTATGAGCCGCATCGCGTGCGGTGAAAATTTCACCCGTTAAATAAACCCTGTCGCCTGCTTTAAGGGCTAAAACCTTATCTTTTGTTAAAGGTAGATTTATATACTTTTGCATTAAATCACCTCTGTTTTATGCCTTGTAACGTGGCAGTTTATATTAACGGCGCAGGGAAGCCCTGCAATATGTGTGGGCAGAGTTTCAATATTAACGCAAAGGGCGGTTGTTTTTCCGCCGAGGCCTTGAGGACCTATGCCGAGGTTATTGATTTTTAAAAGAAGCTCGTCTTCTAAATTTTTATAAAAGGGGTTGGGATTTCTTTTATTAAGAGGGCGAATAAGTGCTTTTTTAGAGAGCAGAGTCACCTTATCAAATGTGCCGCCTATGCCTACGCCCACAACAATGGGCGGACAGGGGTTGGCGCCTGCTTTTTCAACCGTTTCCAAAACAAAGTTTACAACACCCTCGAGAGAGTCAGACGGCTTTAACATCTTAACAGCGCTCATATTTTCGCTGCCAAAGCCTTTTGGGGCAACTGTGATTTCAACATTTTTACCGTCGACAATTTCGGTGTAAATCATAGCAGGGGTGTTATCATTTGTGTTTATGCGCTCGATGGGGTCTGAAACAACAGATTTTCTGAGATAACCTTTTTTATAGCCTTTGCGAACTCCCTCATTTACAGCATCGTTTAGAGAGCCACCCACAAAATGCACATCCTGACCAATTTTAAGAAAAACAAGAGCCATACCTGTGTCCTGACAAATTGGCATATTTTCCTTTTCGGCAATTTCAAAGTTTTCCTTAATATCCTTAAGAATTTGCTTTGCGATGGGGGAAACTTCGGTTTCTGTAAAATCCAAAATGCTTTTTTTGACATCACAGGGGAGAGCACAGTTTGCCTCTATGCAGAGCTTTTCAATGGTTTTTGAAACTAAACCTACATCAATTTCGCGCATTTATATTCTCTCCTCTCTTATCTTTTCAGCGCGTTTTAAAAGTGCGCTGTGGTTGTTTTGTGTTTTTTCTAATATAACCTCATATTTAAGCTTTTTAAGTGTGTCCTTAATTTCTTTGCCTGTAAATTTAAGCCTTAACAAATCATATCCGTTTATTTTAAGCGAAGCGGTATTTATTATTTCACCATTTTCAAAAGCTTCTTTTGCGGTTTTATATATAAAATCAAGCTCGTCCTTTTCAAAATACGAAAGGGAAGTGCCCAAAACGGCATATTCAAGCGAGATTAAATCTAAAAAATCGCTATACTCAAAATCCGACAAAAACAAAAGTACTTCGGTTTTACTTTCCATAATGGGAAGTGCCATAAGGCTTTTTAAAACCTTTCTTTTTGTATCGTTGTCGCTTTTAAGGGCATTTAGTGCCGACTCGGCATTTTTTTGTGCCTCTAAATATGAGGCGGTTGTTTTGCCGCGTCTTTTAAGGGGTTCAAGTGCCTCAAATGAGTAGAAATTAACGTCAGAAAGGGCATTAAACCTAAATAAAAGCGAGAGGCGAAGGGTTGTGGTAGAAAGCTTGGAAAGGTGTTTAGAAGCTTCAAGAAATGCTTTATTTAAGGGTCTTTCGTAAAAGAACAGGGGAGATAAAATCTCACCGTATTCTGAAAATACGGACTTTGCAAAATCTCCATTTATAAGCTTTTTAATTTCTGAAAAAATACGCTCTGCCGAAAGCTTATTTATAAGCTTATGATTTTTTAAAACGGCAGCTTTAAGGCTGTCATCTATTTCAAAGCCAAGGGTGCTTTTAAATCTAAGTGCACGAAGTATTCTAAGGGCATCCTCGGATATGCGGGTGTCAGCATCTCCGACGGCGCGCAGAACTTTATCTTTTAAATCATTCATACCGCCGAAAAGGTCAACAAAGCCCTCTTTTTCGTTATATGCTATTGCATTAACGGTAAAGTCGCGCCTTGCAAGGTCGGCTTTAAGACTTTTTTCAAATTTTACATTTTGAGGGTGGCGCGAGTCGTTATAATTATCCTCGCTTCTGAAGGTTGTAATTTCGACATTGTAGGGTGCAAGTGTAAGGGTGACGGTGCCGTATTTAATGCCGGTTAAAGCTAAATTATAATCCTTTAAAATTTCCATCACTTTTTCGGGTGTGTGGGAGGTTGTTATATCATAATCTAAGGTTTCTCTTTTTAAAAGAAAGTCACGCACACAGCCGCCAACAAGATAGGCTGAGGCAGCGTCAGTGTTTAATTTATTTAATATTTCTAAAATTCCGTTTGGAATATTCAAGGTACAATCCTACTTTCTTTTTACATCTTTTTTCATTATACTCTTTTTTTGTTTATAGTACAAGCATAAAAAAGGCAAAAAGAAAAACGCATATCGGGAGGGTGTACCGATATGCGTTTGGCGCATAGCGCCATAAGAAAAAGATACTTGCCACTTTAATCTCTTGCGGTAAAGATTAGAGTGTACCTATATTATATACTCTACTTTTTCAAAAGTTGTTAAATGCTTGTGAATAAATTCTTAATTTAAATGCGATTAATGTTGAAAAAAGAGGTTAAATGACATATAATATATAAAAAAGAAAGTGAGGAGCTTATGAAAAATAAAGCAGCAAGCAAAATAACTGTTTCAGCTATAATTGCGGCACTTTATGTGGCGCTTACATTTATATTTCCCGTTTTAAGCTTTGGTCCAATACAGCTTAGATTAAGCGAGGCACTTTGTCTTTTGCCGCTTTGCTTTCCGCCTGCTGTTTTGGGAGTAACACTCGGCTGTTTAATTTCCAATTTGATAGGCTTTTTAACGATGGCCAATCCGCTTGGCGCGGTCGATTGTATTTTCGGCACACTCGCAACATTTCTGGCGGCGGTGGCTACCTATTACATAGGAAAAAAGGCAAAAAACAAAACCCTCAGGCTTGTTTTGGCGCCGCTTGCGCCTGTAGTTTTTAATGCCGTGATTATCGCTTTGGAAATGGCGATTTTCTTAAGCGGTAACAGCTATGGTTTTTTTGCAACTATGCTTTACATAGGCGTTTCGGAAGCACTTGTTTGCTATGTCGGCGGAATAGGATTAGTTAAAGGTGTAGAGAAATTTTTAAATAAAAAAGATGCCGCGTAATTTACGCGGCATCTTTTTATTTTAGTACATTTATAATAATTTCATAAATAATTGGAATTAAAAGGGCGGGGAGCATATTTCCCGTCTTTAATTTTTTGCCAAAAACCTGATTTACTCCGATAGAGAAAATAAGGGCAGAGCCGATATAGGATAGATTTAAAATTAAATTATCGCTTAAAACGGGGGAGATAACGCCTGAGAGAAGTGTTATAGCGCCTTGGTAGATAAAAAGGGGAATTGCTGAAAAGAGCACACCGAGCCCCATAGTAGATGCAAGGATTATTGCAACAATGCCGTCTAAAAGCGATTTTGCAAGAAGCATAGAATAGTCGCCTGTAAGACCGTCTTCAAGTGCGCCAACTATTGCCATTGCGCCGACGCAGGTTATAAGGGTTGTAGTT